>NZ_RXHQ01000016.1 GCF_004138105.1 Xylanivirga thermophila
ACCTGGCTCTCTGTAGCCTTGTACTATAGATAGATAAACCCTTCCATTGGGTTTCCTGTCCTTCTTTAGAAACATTTTCATCACCATATATATTATACCATAGAACATCATAGAACAACAGGAAAAAAGATTAAAATTTGACAAATAATTTGGCTTGTATCAATTGGCATTGCAGGGCTATAGTTTTTAGAATTGTATTATTTGCTGCGAAACTAAGGATGTATACTGTAGGTAGGAATGTTAATAAATTAACAATCACGGCTTACATTTTACATAATTTAACATTTCATTAATGTTTAATATATTATTAATTTAAAGGGGGCAAAGGGATGGGTACTTGTACAAGTCTAAAAGATTATGGATTTAATGAAGAACAGTTAAAAAAGCTAGACGAGATAATTGACAAACATAGTTGTCAAGAAAAATTGATTCCCATGTTGGAAGAGATTCAGCAATTACTGGGCTTTATTCCAGTTGATGTGCAGGAACGTATATCTCAAAAAACTGGCATTTGTGAAAATGATATTTATGGAGTGGTTTCGTTTTATTCTTATTTTACTATGGAACCACGGGCTAGACATAGAATTCAAGTATGCCTAGGTACTGCATGTTATGTTAAAGGTGGTAAAGAAATCGCCAATAAGATAGAGTCTAAACTCCATATAAAGCCTGGTGAGAGTACTGAGGATGGGAAATTTACCTATGAAGAGGCAAGATGCTTCGGTACATGTGGTTTAGCACCGGTTATGGCTATAGATGGAACTGTTTATGGCAAGGTAAAAGTTGAAGATATAGACGAAATATTAAGTCAATATGAATAAGTGGGGGGGATTTACTTGCTAGTTAAAGATTTGGAAACCTTGAATGATATAAAGAATAAAGCTTTGAAAATGGGGCAGTTAGATGTTAATGGCAAAAAGGCAAGAATTACAGTGCATATGGGTACTTGCGGAATAGCTTCTGGTGCAAAGGATGTTCTGGATACATTTAAGAAACTTGTTAAAGAATCCAAGGCAAAGGATGTAAAGGTAGAGACTACAGGATGTATGGGCATATGCTCTAAGGAGCCTTTGGTTACAATTGAAGTGGTTAATCAGGAGCCCATAATATATGAATATGTAAACGGAGAAAAAGCTACTGAAATATTCAATGCCCATATAAAAAATGGAAAGATCTTGAGCGAATATGCATTAGCAAGGGGCAAAGAGGTCGAAATTGAAGAGAGAATTAAAAATAACGGCAAGATTGAAGGAAAAGAGGTGTTAGAGGATTCCATAAAAGGAATAGAGGAAATACCATTTTTTAGCCTTCAAAAAAGAATCGTGATGAGAAATAGGGGAGCTGTAGATCCCTTCAAAATAAACGATTATATTGCAAGGGACGGCTATCAGGCAGCATATAAAGCTCTTAAGGATATGGATAGCAACAATGTTATTGATACAGTTCTTGAATCTGGCTTAAGAGGAAGGGGAGGGGCTGGATTCCCCACAGGACTTAAATGGAAGTTTGCGTCAAAATCAGATTCTGATGAAAAATATGTTGTTTGTAATGCAGACGAAGGTGATCCAGGTGCTTTTATGGATAGGAGTGTCTTAGAGAGTGATCCCCATTCAGTTATAGAAGGTATGGTAATAGCCGGTAAAGCTATTGGAGCCAATAAAGGCTATATTTATTGTAGGGCAGAATATCCATTAGCTGTAGAGGTACTCAATAAGGCAATAAATCAAGCTAAGGCCTATGGACTGTTAGGCGAAAATATTTTTGATTCTGGCTTCGATTTTGATATTGAGGTATATGAGGGTGCTGGGGCATTTGTTTGTGGTGAAGAAACGGCATTAATAAGTTCAATCGAAGGCAAAAGGGGTAATCCTAGATTAAAAGTTCCTTATCCAGCAGAGAAGGGTCTATTTAAGGAACCTACAATTATAGATAATGTAGAAACATTAGCAAATATAGCCCCTATAATCTTAAATGGCAGCGAATGGTTTAAAAATATAGGTACGGAAAAGAGCAAGGGTACTAAGGTCTTCTCTATAACTGGAGATATAGTCAATGTTGGATGTGTAGAAGTTCCCATTGGTACCTCTATAAAAACGGTTATAGAAGATATAGCAGGTTGCCCAGTAGATGGTAAGAAGATAAAAGCTGTACAGCTTGGAGGTCCTTCCGGTGGATGTCTGCCAGTAGAATATTTTGATACTCCATTGGATTATGAGCCACTTCAAGAGCTTGGTACTATTATGGGTTCCGGTGGAATGATCGCTATAAATGAGGATAAATCTGCAGTGGATATAGCGCGATTTTTTGTAAAATTCTGTGCAAGTGAATCTTGTGGAAAATGTTTACCATGTAGAGAAGGTACACGTCAAATGGTAAATATCCTCGATAAGATTTGCAGTGGAAATGGGAGCAAAGAGGATATAGATAAATTGGAAGACCTGGCACAAGTGTTTAAGAAGACTGCACTTTGTGGACTCGGCAAAACTGCTCCAAACCCGGTCTTAAGTACATTGAATTATTTTAGAAATGAATATGAAGATATTGTTAAATAGATAGAAGAGGGGTGATATTTGTGATCTTTAGTAATTCGATAAAATATGAGGATTTAACCAGTCAGCTGGATAAGGAAAATGATGTTATTACCATAATAGGTTGTAATACATGTATAAGGGTTTCTGGTGCAGGTGGTCCGGAAAAGATGAGAGAATTGGCATTAAAGCTAAAAAAAGATGGATACAATGTAAAAGACGGTTTTATGTTGCCTATTGCATGTATGGAGCCATATCTTGCTACTGCAAAGCTATCTAACGAGGTCAATACAATTGTTGTTTTGGCATGTACTGCCGGGGTTTCTAATATTAAACGGAATTACCCCCATCTTAAGGTAGTGGAAACGGTGGATAATATAGGACTTATAGTGGCAGATACAAATAAAGGAGTTTTAAAAGTTGCAATGCCTTATGAAAAACATAATAAAAAATTGGGCGAAGAATATCCTATAGGTTCGGACGGGAAAAACAAGATGCCCAATCAACAGATACCTATACAAGTGGGGGTGAAGTAAATGATTATATCTTTAAGGGATTTAAGCTATGAAGAACTTAAGGGCAAATTAAGTAAAGACGATAAGGTATTATTGTGGAGCTGTAATACCTGTATAAAGTTTTGCGGAGTTGGCGGCTATGACAATATGGTATTATTGGAAGATATGCTTACTGCAGATGGATATGAGGTAGTGGGAAAAGAATTGGTTAGTATCGCATGCATGTATTCTTTGGCAGAACAGCATAGGGATGATCCAAATAAAAAAGAATTATTCGATGAAGCTACAGCTATAATTGTATTAGCCTGTGAAGATGGGTATGAAGTTGCAGAGGCAGCTTTTAGTGATAAGAAGGTTATTAGAATAGTTAAGACTGTAGGTGTTGGTAATTTCACTATGGATAGGGGTCCGGTACTAACTGCACCATTTGAAACTACTGGACTAGAGCAGACAGATAATGGTTATTCATTTCCAGAGGTTGCAGAAAAGTTAAACCTATATCCAACCTTTTTTGACAGAAATGAAGCTGCAAAAAATAGCGATGATGGTTTTATAAGTGTAACAATAAATGGGACTCAGTATAAAGTAAGAAAAGATGTAAATATAATGCAAGCATGTGAAGAAAATGGTATAAAAATACCTCACCTATGCAATGAGCCTGATTTGACACCTGATGCTAATTGCAGATTATGTCTGGTTAAAGTCAAGGGTGAGAGGGAATTGGTTCCTGCATGTGCAACACCGGTAAAAGAAAATATGGAGATTGTCACTGAAGATGATGAATTAAATCATAACAGAAGGATTTTGCTTGAACTACAGATGGCAGCCCATGAGCATAATTGCTTGACTTGTCATAAGGGAAATCCATGCATTGCCGGTTCATGTGAATTGCAAGAATTGATACGAGATTTTGATATTGAGGAATCTAGGTACGAGCAAAATAAAGAAAAGCTTCCCGTGGATAAAACCAGTCCGGTACTTGTATATGATCCAAACAAGTGTATATTGTGTGGAAGATGCGTGCGTGCTTGTAGGGAGATAGCATGCCAAAATAACTTAGGATTTGTAAATAGAGGTGATAAAACCTTTGTAGCTGCAGGGGCAAATAAGACATTTGATCAATCCCCTTGTGTTACATGCCTGGCATGTGTATTTGCATGTCCTACTGGTGCAATTACTGAAAAGATCTCCCATTTTGATGGGGACAACTGGGATGAAGAGTTGATTTTTCAGTCATAATGCTTAAAATATGCTAATAAAAATGTATTTGACAAAAGAGGGAATTCAAATTATAATCATTGTAAACCTAATCTACAATTTAGGTTTACAATGATTATAAGGAGATGTTTTTATGAATAGCAAAACAAAAGATATGATTTTGGTATCATTGTTTGCAGCTCTTACTGCAGTAGGGGCATTTATCAAGATCCCCCTACCACCTGTTCCATTTACACTACAGGTATTTTTTGTTATCTTTTCCGGATTGTTTTTAGGTTCAAAGTTAGGATTTCTATCACAGATTGTTTACATAGCCCTTGGGCTCATTGGCATACCTATATTTGCAAATGGTGGAGGAATACAGTATATATTCAACCCGGCATTTGGGTATTTAATAGGATTTGCGGTGGCAGCCTTTGTTGTTGGGAAAATGACTGAAAAATTGCCTAAGCCATCCTTCGGTAAGTATTTTATTGCTTCATTGGTTGGGTTAGTTATCAGTTATGTATTTGGGGTATCATATCTTTATATTATTTTAAAGTATGTAAATAGGGTTTCTACGTCATTTTCAAAGGTGATGATGAGCGGATGTATAGTATTTCTTCCCTGGGATATTGTGAAAATGGCTGCTGTTTCTTGGATAGCAAAAGAGGTTCGTATACGCATAAGGATAGGAAGTGGTCAGAGTGCTTAAAACAATAGAGGAAAAGGTATTAGAAGGTAATGGTATAACTTGGGATGAGGCATTGAACCTTTCAAAACTTAAAGGTGATGATATAAAAGCCCTTTTAGATCTGGCAAATAGAGTCAGAGAGAAAAATGCAGGTAATAGAATTGATCTTTGCTCCATAATGGCTGCAAAGGTGGGAAGATGTTCAGAAAACTGTAAATTTTGTTCCCAGTCGGCTCACCATTCATGCAATATTAATGTTTATGATCTAATAAGCGATGCTGATGTTTCAAAACGTATAGAGGAGATAGAAAACTCCGGTGCCCATAGATTTTGCTTGGTCACAAGCGGTGAAAAGTTAACGGATAAAGAATTTGAACGAATTCTTAAAATATATGATCTGTTAAATAGAAAGACAGATTTAAGCCTATGTGCTTCCCTTGGTGCCCTTGATGCGAATAGGGCTTATGCCTTGAAACAGGCAGGCGTAAAGATGTATCATCATAATGTAGAAACATCACGCAGTTATTTTTCTAAAATTTGTACAACCCATACTTATGATGATAGAATTAATACCATTAAGGCTGCTAAAAAGGCTGATTTAAAAATTTGTTGTGGTGGCATTATTTCAATGGGGGAGAGCATGGTCAATCGTTTGGAGATGGCGTTTGAGATAAAGGAGTTAGATGTGGATTCAATACCTATAAATATATTAACCCCTATTAAGGGAACTCCATTGCAGGATATTAAATTATTATCCCATGATGAGATATTAAAGAGTATAGCACTTTTCCGACTTATTATGCCCCATAAGGTTATTAGATTGGCGGGAGGAAAAGAAAATGGCCTTGGAGAAGATGAGAAAAAGGCCTATATAGGTGGGATAAATGGAGCTTTAGTAGGAAATTATTTAACTACCTCGGGACGAAGGGTAGAAGACGGCTTGAATATGTTTAGACAAATAGGTTATGAAATTAATTAAATATTTTTTATAAATAGGATTATTTAGGTCTAGTGATAGATATTATTTTTATGTATATCACTAGACCTAAATACTTTTTTTAATAGATGAAAGGCTATTATATCTCTATCTGCTGTAATTCACTATAGATCTTATTTTCCAACCGATGTATTGTCCTATAATAAGAGGGTATTAGAAGCAGGTCAGCGCTCAGCCATGCAAAAACTTCTGCTATGGCAATACCGGTAAATCCTAAAAATTTTGGTAAGAAGGCTGCAAGTGTAATCCGTGCTGCAAGCTCAAGACCACCAGAGATCATAGGTATTACTGTATTCCCAAATCCCTGCAATGCAGAGCGATAAATAAACAGTAAATTTAATACACAAAGCATACTAACAGTTATATGCAAATACTTATGAGCAATTGCAATGACCTCCACCTCTTCTTGTGAAACTATAAGTCCAATAAATGTTTCACCAAAAAGAAAAATAATAGCCATTATGCCAATGCAAAATCCCATTGATAGCTTTATGCATTTTTTTAATCCTAAGCGAATTCTATCAAATTTAACTGCACCCAGGTTTTGGCCTGCGTAGGTTGCCATGGCAAAGCCAAAGGTAGCTCCCGGTTGCTCAATGATGCCGCTAATTTTAATTGCTGCAGTATAAGCTGCAACATATAGAGCACCGTATCCGTTAACCACATATTGTAATACCATTGCACCTATAGAAATAATAGAATTCTGCAATGCCATAGGTAGGCCTAATATCAAAAGGTTCTTTACAAACTCTTTTTCAAACTTCCAATCTTTCTTTGCAATATGAAGAAAGTCTATCTTTCGAATAGCCAATATGCAAAACAAGCAGGAACTTGCCTGTGCGATTAATGTGGCATATGCAGCCCCTGCAATACCCATATTAAATTTCATGACAAATAATATATCCAAAACAATATTTATCGAACATGCTATCAATAAAGCAATCAATGGTGTTCTACTATCTCCTAATGCCCTCAATGTAGCAGATAAAAAGTTATAGAACATAGTAATTATGATTCCACCAAAAATAATACTGATATATAAATTTGAGTTATCAATAATATCTGCAGGTGTATTCAATATCTTTAAAATCGGCATCGATAATAGTTGGCTTATAATGGTAACTATAACAGCCACAATGGCAGTTAAGTAAAATGATGTTGTAAATGCTTTTTTTAATCCATTATAATCTCCCGCCCCAAATTTTTGTGCTATTAGAATAGCAAAGCCCTCCGATAATCCTATGCAAAATCCTAATATAGCCCAATCCAAAGAAAATGTAGCTCCAACAGCTGCTAAAGCCTCTACACCAATACCCTGTCCTATTACTATGCTATCGACCATACTGTAAAGCTGCTGAAATATATTCCCGATTAACATGGGGATAGCGAATGATAATAATAAGCGGGTTGGATTGCCACTTGTCATATCCTTTACCATATATACACCTCTAAATACAATTTTCATAACACAATATCATAATAAATCTATTTTGTAAAGCTCTGATTTGCAGCGATTTATCTTTGTTAATTATAGATAAATTGGGTATATAATAGAATAGTAGACTTTAAGGAAGGAGAGATATTATGAAGGCCATTGTATTTTTAGCAGAGGGTTTTGAGGAAGTTGAGGCTTTAACAGTAGTTGACTATCTTAGGAGAAAGGATATAGGAGTAGATACTGTATCCATTACACAAAATAATATGGTGAAAGGAGCCCACGATATTACATTAATAGCTGATAAAAAGATAGATGATATAAATAATCTAGATAGATATGATGGAGCCATAATACCGGGTGGTATGCCAGGTGCTATCAATCTCAGAGATAATGCCAGAGTAATAGAAATTTTAAGTATAATGAATAAAGATGACAAGATGGTAGCTGCAATATGTGCAGGTCCAATAGTACTCCAAAGGGCCGGGATTATAGCAGGAAAAAGGGTTACCTCCTATCCAGGCTTTGAAGAAAAGTTAAAAGATAGTATATATATGGAGGAGCCAGTTGTACGAGACGGTAATATTATAACTTCAAGGGGACCTGCATTGGCGGTAGATTTTGCGATTGAGATAATCAAATATCTAAGGGGAGAAGAAAAAGCAGAAGAACTTAAAGAGGATATATTATACAAATAGTCATAAAAAGCTGTTGATCTATATATTATCAACAGCTTTTTATTGAGAGACTAAATACCCATGATCTTTAAACCAAATAATAGTGTCTTTAAATGTTTCAATTATAGGGCGGACATTATAACCTAATTCAGATGTTGCCTTATCGTGGCTAAATAGCGCATTGCTTGATAAGGTATATAGGGAATAGGGGGTATACAGAGGCCTTTTGCCGGTTATCTGGGCATATTTTGTAACGAACGGATGACAAACTTTTGCAACCCATATAGGAATTTTTATCTTTGGAGGATTCATTCCAGTTATATTCTTTAATATATTAAAAATATCCTCTATAGAAAGGAGGTAGCCTGAGAGTATATAGTTATCTCCTATGGATCCCCTTTGCCCTGCTAATATTATTCCATCTGCCACATCTCTAACATCCACAAAGTCGTAGCTTCCATCAATACGAAAGGGGAGTTTGCCGTTTATAAAGTCCAATATCATTTGTCCCGTATATGAAAGTCTGTATTCATATGGACCTATAACACCTGATGGGTGTACTATAACAGCATTTAATCCATCTTTTACTCCCGCCAGTACGGCTGAAGTTGCTTCAGCTTTTGATTTACCATAATCGCCTATTATTTTCTGAGGTTCAAAATTCAATGTTTCTTTTATAGTTATACCTTTAGGCAGTTCGGTAAAAGCATGGACGGAACTAGTATATATGAGTTTCCCTACATTACATTCCAAACATGCCCTTATTACGTTTTTGGTGCCTTCAACATTAATTTCATACATAGTCTTAGTATCTTTAGATATTATCGATACGATTCCTGCAAGGTGATATACTGTATTCACTCCATTAAATGCTCTAATTAAATCATCAATATTTCTTACATCACCATATATTATTTTTAAATCTAGATGTTCTATGCAGGATGTGTCATCACCAGGTGCTACAAATGCTGATACCGATTCCTTGTTTGCAATAAGTGCTCGTACCAGTGCATTGCCAATATGACCTGTTGCACCTGTAACAACCACCATTTTTATTTCCTCCTTTTAAACAAATGTTTTAATTCTAATTTCAATATACACCAAATACGGTATAATGGCAATACTTTTTAGAGCATATGTCTGGGAAAACATTGATAAATATTCAGTACTATAGAGATCATTGGCATATTCATTTTTTAAAATTTTTGTTCAGTAGTATTTATATAAGTGGTTTCTTTAAAGGCATAGGTGGTTAAATTCGTCGCATATTCTGCCAAGAAAACATTAGATAAACTTTTTATTGACTAATGTGTGATACATGTGTATAATGTGATGTATAAAGAAGCACAGTTTGGGAGGAATAGTGTGAATATTATAATTTCAAATACTTCTGATGTACCTTTATATCAACAAATAAAAGATCAAATAAAAGATGCTATCTTAAGAGGAGAGCTTGAAGATGGAGAACTATTACCATCTATCAGGAATTTTTCAACGGATTTGCATGTAAGTATACTGACTATTAGGAGAGTATATGAAGAGCTTGAGAAAGAGGGTTTTGTATCTAGCCAAGCTGGTAAAGGAACATTTGTACTTGCGGGAAATGCTGATCTTATCAACGATACGAGAAGGCGAATGGTTGAAGAAAAAATGATAGAGACGGTCAACATAGCGAAATCAATGGGTGTTACTAAAAATGAATTAGCGGATATGCTATATATCTTATTTGAGGAGGAATAGTGTATAAATGAAATACTTAGAATAGACAATATATCAAAAAAATTCCCCGATTTTACCTTGAGTGGTATTTCGGCTTTTCTCAAAGAGAATTATATAACTGGATTATTAGGAAAAAATGGTGCAGGAAAATCAACTTTGATTAAAATTATCTTGGGTTGGTTTTTATATTCCTTTAACTTATAAAATGGGATATGTAAAACTGCAAGTTATTAGTGCTGGATTAATATTCATTGCACCTTTTGTTTTTTCCCTAATAATAAAAAGTTTAGGTAGTGACGTTTTAACATTAGCATTTATTGCCGATATTTCAATATGGGTTATCGCTTTTATAGTAATATCCATCTCTATTGTTTCAGTTGCAATCGGCGTGATAGTGTCTAGTCTGATTTTACGCGGTAAAGAATTTTGAGAGGTGAGGAGTATGACTGAGGAAGAGATAGCTATAATTTTAATGTTTGTTTTTGGAATTATTGCACTGCTGTATTCAGTTGGTCAATTCATTAATTTGAAAAAACATCAGGGCCAGATAGGACATGCTATAGGCACTATTATTGATACCCAGACTGTAGCCCCTGAAACTATGAGAATTAACAATTCGAAATGGGCAAAAGTAAGTTATCAAATTGGCGGGAGAGAATATATATCCACCAATTGGGTGCAAGTTTCAATGAATGCTTCACTAGGAGATGAAGTAGAGATATCATATTATAAAAATGATCCTTCAAAACTGTTTTTATCAAAAAATAGTCAGTTTATTATCTTCCTTATTATTGCAGCTGGTTGTATTATAGCAGGACTAATAATATTGCATATCTCTAAATTTCAATATTAAAAAAATATGTTTATCCATTTATCTTCTTTTGTCAAGGGAATAGAGAATGGTATAAGCGGTGATTAGGAATTTTTACAAATGCAATTGGCGTGTGTTTCTACCTACCATTTTATCTGCCATTTCTCTTGTATAATGAAAAATAAAAATGTTTGTAAAAAGCTGATTATGGTAGTAAAATATGAGCAAGTGATGATGGAATTTTTCAGGAAAGAGAGTGATATATATATGGAAAAAGCGGGACTCGTTCTTGAGGGTGGAGGCATGAGAGGTGCATATACTGCTGGATTATTGGCTGCCTTTATGGATGAGGGTATAACGTTCCCTTATGTAATAGGGGTATCAGCCGGAGCCAACAATGGAGCCAATTTCATAGCCAGGCAAAAGGACAGGGGTAAAAAGGTTTTTGTAGACTATGTAGTTGATAAAAGATTTTCAGGGTTAAAAAATATAATAAAGGAAAAAACTTATTTTGGTATGGATTTTTTATTTGATGTATTGCCTAATAAACTGGCACCCTTTGATTATAAGACATTTCATAATTCCAGTACCGTATTTAAGGTAGGGGTTACAGATTGTAAAACAGGCAAACCCATATATTTAAGACACCATGATTTTGATCCACACATATTTATGGAGAAGGTATTAAGGGCATCTAGCAGTTTGCCCCTCATATCAAAACCAGTGGATATTGACGGGCGGAAATATTTAGACGGGGGTATAAGCGATCCTATTCCCATAGAAAAATCTGTTCAGGATGGTAACCGTTATAATGTCGTTGTGCTAACTAGAAATGCTGGTTATAGGAAGGAAGCATCAAAGGTCAATATGCTAGTTAAACGCTCTATTTCAAAATATCCTAATCTTTTAGAAACTCTAAAGCAAAGACATAATACATATAATGAAACTTTGGACAAGATAGATACCTTGCAAGGAGAAGGGGATGTTTATGTATTTAGACCCAAAAAGGAAATAATCGTGGACAGATTAGAACGTGATATAGATAAACTAGATGATTTATATAAACAAGGTTATAATGAGACTATGGAAGAAATGGAAAAGTTTAAGATGTGGTTGAATGGTTTAGATATTGTGAATTATTGTGAATGAAATCAAGTCAAAGGGGTTATAAATTTGGCTTGATTTTTTGTAAATTAAGTTAGTGTAATATTAATGAATTTAGTATATTATATAATAAAGATGATAAAAAATAATGATGAAAAGGGGGTGCGCGTTTGAGAAAAAAGATATTGTTGCTATTGGTTATTATGCTTACTGTTCAAGGTGCTTTTTTTACTATAGTGTATGCTGATGATGTGGATATATCCAAATATACAATACATGCACAGATAAATAAAGATGGTTCTATGGACGTGGAGGAGATTTTGACATATGATTTTGGCGGGAGCTTTAACGGAGCCAGATGGACTATAAACTTAGATGAAAATTTGCCTATGGAAAATATAAAGGTTTTTTTGTCTTCTCAAATAGAACCAAATCAGGTGGATGAAGAAACTCTTATTCCATTTAAATTTGTTGATCAAGCTCAAAAAGGCGATGATGGTGTAGTAAAATTAGAGGATTATGGTGGGAAGAAAGAGATTTGGATATATTCACCTTCTAAAGGGGAGAAAAAGACATTTGTTATCAGTTATACACTAAAGCATGTTATAAAAAGTTACGAAGATACTGCAGAACTATATTGGAAATTCGTGGGTGAAGGTTGGGATCTTCCCATACACAATGTGGATATATCCATAAATTTGCCTAAGGCTACATCAGAAGATTATATAAAGATATTTGGACATGGTCCTCTCACAGGAGAGTCAAAAATAGTTAATGATAAAACAGTTGCTCTGTTTGCAACAGATGTGAAGCCAGGGCAGTTTGTAGAAGCAAGGCTTCTTTTTCCAACGGGTTTAGTATCTGATGTGGAAAATGTAATACCTGAAAAGGCATATGATAGCATTATGGAAGAAGAGGCAAGATGGGCAAATGAAGCGAATGCCGAAAGGGAGACCCATAGGAGAAGGCTTATTATAACAAATATAATAGTAATTGTTTTTATTTTATCTAATGTTATTATATTTATATACCTATATACAAAATATGATAGAGAGTTTAGACCTAAACAAGATATAAAATATTACAGGGAACTTCCTGGGGATTATTCACCTGCAGAAATGAGCGTGCTGTATAACTTTGGTTCGATAAACACCAGGGATGTTACAGCAACATTAATGGATCTCGTTCGTAGAGGCTATCTTAAAATTGAAACATATAAAGTGGAAAAAAGAGGGTTGCTAAAAAATAAACAGGAAGAGGAATATAGGTTTGTAAAGATAAAGGATGCAGATAATGGCATTATTCCACATGAAGCCTACCTGCTAAAATGGTTTATAGATTCTATTGGAGATGGTACATCAGTAACCCTTAAAGCCATTGAAAATTATCCCAAGTCAGCATCAAAAGCTCAGAAATTTAAGAATAAATATGATGTATGGACACAGATGGTCAAGGATGAAGCGAAGGAACGGGGATTTTTCGATGATAGTATAAAGATGGCAAAGGCAAAGGGTGCTATATTTGCATTTGTGGAGTCTATTATAGGATTTATAATAATGCAGATGGGGAATTTAAATGCTGTATTAATGCTTATTGCCGGAATAATACTTTTTATATACAGTATAATGTTTAAAAGGCGTTCCCATTATGGAGCTGAGCAGTTCTATCTTTGGAAAGCATTTAGAAGATTTTTGCTAGACTTTAGCAATATGAAGGAGCATACTATTCCTTCCATAGTCATATGGGAACATTATCTTGTATATGCCATATCCCTTGGGGTGGCAAAGGAAGTAATAAAACAGCTGAAATTGGTTATACCGCCAGAAGAGTTTGCAAATCCATCCCTTACCTATCTATATATGTCTAATTTAAACCACCAATATATATGGATGGACAGGATGGATCATATGACTGGCACATTTGATAGGACCATAAATGCTGCCATTGCTGAAAGCGTAAAATCATCTGCTAGTGGAACAGGTGGTGGATTTAGCGGAGGCGGTGGAGGTGGTGGCGGAGGTACCGGTGGCGGTGCCTTCTGATCATCGACTTTGATAATATAACAAAAAAGGAAGGAGAAAAGTAAATATGAAGTGGATTATATTAGCCATAATTTTATTGATAGTATTTTATGTTATAGGCATCTACAATTCATTGGTTGGAAAGCGAAATAAAGTAAGAAATTCATGGGCCCAGATCGATGTACAGCTAAAGAGAAGGTTCGATCTTATACCAAATTTGGTAAATACGGTTAAGGGGTATGCTGCTCATGAAAAGGATACCCTGGAGAAAGTTGTGCAGGCTAGAAATAAGTTTATGTCTGCTACCACGCCAGATGAAATGATGGAGGCTAATAATGAGCTTACACAGATGTTAAACAGGCTTATGGTGGTAGTGGAAAGGTATCCGGAATTAAAAGCAAATGCTAATTTTATGGAATTACAAAAGGAATTGTCAAATACAGAGGACAAGATAGGATTTGCAAGGCAGTTCTATAATGATACAGTTATGAGTTATAATACATCTATTGAGAGATTTCCTAATAACATAATAGCGAATTCCTTTAATTTTAAGCAGGAGCCCTTTTTTAGAGCAGAGGAAGAGTCAAGGAAAGCACCTACGGTTTCATTCTAGCTATAAGGCTAGTAAACAGGCTATTGGATAATATGGGGTTGATTATGAAAGAAGGTCAAATAATAAAAAGGCATCAAAGCTAACCACAGCTTTGATGCCTTTTTATTAATAATTGGTATGATCATTTCCAATATAATTAAGCTGATATTTTATAGATATTATGTTATTGTTTTTATCATAATTAAAGTCGATATTTTCAGGTCTGCCATCATCTTCTCTGTCTAAAAGATAGCTATTGATGATCTCTTTAGCTATTTCAGTGTTTATACTGTCATATGTTCTGAAAAAATCTTTTCCTGAGATCTCTAAAACAGATATATATGAGCCATCTTTATTTCTTGCTTTTGTTTCTCTTATTTCCCTTAACATTTTATCACCTGCCGGTTATTTGTGATTATTTATATACTGTAGTATTTTATGCGATCTTATAAATTTTAAACTATTTATTATAATATGGTCCAAAAGATTGCGGAAATTGTCGTTTATTGGAGTTTGTGCTATAATTACATAATACACATATATATGAATATATATATATTGACTACTTTGCATAATAACAAGTGGCAGCTAGGAGGGGAGCTGATTATTCATGAAAGAAATATTGCATTTGGGACTTGATATAGGATCTACCACCGTTAAACTGGCAGTACTAGATGATGATAATAATATATTGTTTAATGAATATCGCAGGCATTATACAGATATAAAGAGTACTACGGCAGATTTGATAAATAATGCATATAAAAAGTTTGGAGATGCTCCGATTACTATAATGGTCAGCGGTTCTGGAGGGTTAGGTGTAAATAAATGGCTTAATATTTCTTTTATACAAGAGGTAGTAGCATGCACAAACTATATAAGGAAAGTGGCTCCACAGACAGATGTAGTTATAGAACTTGGTGGCGAAGATGCCAAGATAACCTATCTGCAAGGTAATGTGGAACAGAGGATGAACAGCATATGTGCAGGTGGTACTGGTGCATTTATAGACCAGATGGCCTCGCTTATTCAAACCGATGCTGCAGGATTAAATGATCTTGCAAAAAATTATAAAAATATATATCCAATAGCATCTAGATGTGGAGTATTTGCAAAAACGGATGTACAGGCACTAATAAATCAAGGTGCTTCTAAAGAGGATATAGCTATTTCGGTATTTCAATCTGTAGTCAATCAAACTATAAGTAATTTGGCTTGCGGCAGGCAGATAAAGGGAAATGTGGCATTCCTAGGTGGACCATTATACTTTTTGTCTGAGCTTAGGATGAGGTTTATTAAAACTCTAAAATTATCAGATAAGCAGGTTATTAATCCTAAATATTCTCAATTATGTGTTGCTATAGGAGCTGCTCTTGCCTCTAAAGACCAACCAATTATTGAATTTTCTAAACTATACAGTAAAATTAACAGTATTGGTGGATATTCAGATATTTATATAAAAAGATTAGAACCGCTATTTTCAAGCGAAGAAGAGTTGAAGAAATTTAAAGCAGCACATAATGTACACCGTATGAATAGAAAGGATATAAAAGAGCATAAGGGAGCATGTTTCCTTGGTATAGATGCAGGCTCTACAACCACAAAAGCTGTACTTATAGATAGGGATAATAATATCTTATATGACTATTATGGACATAACCAAGGAGAACCTCTAGACCTTACAGTTCGTATATTAAAAGATATATATATAAAGCTGCCTGATAATGCATATATTGCTTCTTCAGCAGTAACAGGTTATGGAGAGGATCTCATAAAGGCAGCCTTAAAAATAGATTTTGGGGAAGTAGAGACCATAGCCCATTATAAGGCGGCCAGCTATTTTCAGCCGGGAGTAGATTTCATATTGGATATAGGCGGTCAGGATATGAAATGTATGCGTATAAAAGATGGCGTAATTGAAAGTATATTACTAAATGAAGCATGTTCCTCAGGCTGTGGTTCATTTATTGAAACCTTTGCCCATTCTGTAAACATGGATGCACAGGAGTTTTTAAACGAAGCATTACTTGCTAAAAAACCTGTGGATCTGGGATCAAGATGCACTGTGTTTATGAATTCCCGTGTAAAACAAGCTCAAAAAGAAGGGGCTGAAGTTGGTGATATTGCTGCAGGTTTAGCCTATTCTGTCATAAAAAATGCCCTTCAAAAGGTTATAAAGATCAGAAATACCGATGAGCTGGGAGAAAAGATCGTAGTACAGGGTGGTACATTCTATGGAGATGCCATACTAAGGGTGTTTGAAATATTATCAGGTAAGGAGGTAGTAAGGCCTGATATAGCTGGACTTATGGGTGCATTAGGTGCAGCTTTAATTGCAAAAGAGAAGGGTGGTTTAGATTATAGATCTTCTCTAATTGCCCAGGATAAGCTGGAGAAGTTTGATTATAGCACAAAGATGGCCCGATGTGGCAAATGCGGGAACAACTGTCTCCTTACGATAAGCCTTTTCCCAGATGGCACGAAATATATCACTGGTAACAGATGCGAGAAGGGTACAGGGATATCAAATAACAAGGGGGATATTCCTAATCTCTATAGATATAAGTATCATCGTATTTTTGATTATGAACCTTTGAATATTGAAAAAGCCTCTAGGGGTATTGTAGGCATTCCAAGGGTACTTAATATGTATGAGAACTATCCTTTTTGGTTTGCATTTTTTACCGAACTAGGGTTTAGGGTAGAGCTTTCTAGTCAATCATCTAAAAGGATATATGAAAAGGGCATGCATACTATACCATCTGAATCGACATGTTATCCGGCAAAGCTAGTTCATGGACATATAATGGATCTTGTAGAGCGGGGTGTAAAGTTTATATTTTATCCTTGTATATTTTACGAGCATAGGGAGCAGAAAGAGGCAGATAACCACCTTAACTGTCCAATAGTTGCCTCATATCCTGAGGTAATAAAAAATAATATGGAAATATTCAATAAGAAGAATATAAATTTTAAAAATCCATTTTTAACATTAGATGATAAGGAAGGGTTAAAAAAGAGACTGTATACTGAACTAAGGGAGTTTAATATATCGAAGGATGAAATAAGTAATGCGGTAGATTTGGCTTGGGATGAGCAGCAGAAGATGAAGCAAGATATGGAACAAAAGGGCATAGAGACTTTAGAATTTTTAAATCATACAGGGAAGAAGGGTATTGTATTATCCGGAAGGCCTTATCATATAGACCCTGAAATAAATCACGGGATTGATACACTCATTACTTCTTTAGGGATGGCTGTGCTTACGGAAGATTCAGTTGCCCATATTGAAACTATACCAAGACCTCTTAGAGTGGTAGATCAATGGGCATATCACTCCCGCCTTTACGCAGCTGCTAGTTTTGTATCAAAGCAGAGCAATATAGAGCTTGTGCAACTTAATTCCTTTGGCTGTGGTTTGGATGCAGTGACTTCTGATCAGGTACAGGAGATATTAAATTGCAAAGGCAAGATATATACCATGATAAAGATAGATGAGGTAAGCAATTTAGGGGCAATAAAAATAAGGCTTAGATCCCTCAAGGCTGCCATGGACGAGCGGGATAAAAATGGATTTAAGCTAGGTAATAAAGAATATGGAGAAAAACGGATAGTATTTACAGAGGAGATGCGTAAAAACCATACTATATTGATGCCCCAGATGGCGCCTGTACATTTTTATCTTATACAGAAGGCTATGAATACCTGTGGATACAATCTCGAGGTATTGCCATCTGTAGATAGGGAGGCCGTGGATGAGGGGCTTAAATATGTAAATAATGATGCCTGTTATCCAGCAATAATAGTGACTGGCCAATTTATATCTGCATTAAAATCAGGCAAATACGATCTTGATAGGACATCAGTCCTTATTTCCCAGACAGGTGGAGTATGCAGAGCTTCAAATTATATAGCATTTATACGTAAGGCATTAAGGGATGCAGGTTTTGGAAATATCCCAGTTATATCTGCAAATCCAGGTACATTGGAGGATAATCCTGGGTTTACCTATTCATGGGATATGGGTAATAAGGCGTTGATGGCAATACTGTATGGGGATCTACTTACAAAGGTACTTTATAGGGTAAGGCCTTATGAAAAGGTTGAGGGTTCAGCAGATGAGCTTTATAAGTATTGGCTAGATAGGTGTTCAGAATCGGTAATGAATGGTAATAGATCCCAATTTACCAAGAATGTGCGTAAAATAATACATGACTTTGACAATTTGGAGCTAAGGGACTGTGTAAAACCACGAGTGGGTATAGTAGGTGAGATACTGGTTAAATACCATCCTACTGCCAATAATGATATTGTGAAACTTTTGGAACGTGAGGGTGCCGAGGTAGTGGTGCCGGATCTTACAGATTTTATATTATATTGTGCATATAACGAGAATTTTAAATATAAATATCTTTCTAAGGCAAAGTTAAACAAGATGGTAGGGGATATTGCAATAAGGTATATAGAATTCTATAGGCGGGAGATGAAGGTGGCATTGAAAAAGAGCAATCGCTTTAGCCCTCCTGTCAATATAAAACGATTGGGAAAAATGGTTAGTCCTATACTATCGCTGGGCAATCAAGCAGGGGAAGGTTGGCTGCTTACAGCGGAGATGATAGAACTTATAGAGGATGGAGTAGATAACATAGTATGTGTTCAGCCCTTTGCATGTTTGCCAAATCATGTAACAGGTAAGGGCATGATAAATGCTGTTAGATCCATGCACCCTCAAGCTAATATAATAGCGGTGGATTATGATCCAGGTGCAAGTGAGGTAAATCAGCTAAACAGGATAAAACTTATGCTTTCAAACGCTACAAAAAAAATAGAAAAAGAGGACAGCTATACTGCCTCTTTAAGTTGATTATATATATTGCCGTCCTCTTTGTTTGACTTCTTCTTAAAAAAAGACATCCCAAAGCTACTGGCTATCCAAAGCCCCAATCTACGTATGCCGGCTTCAAAACCAAATATTTTAAACATTTTCATGGCGCCTGAAAAACTATAAAATTCTTTTACAGCGTGAAAGAATTCTGATTGTAGTTCCCAAGGCGTCATATTTTTGGGTCTAAATACCACATTCATCATGTCATAGTATTGCCAATCATCTATGAGCATTCTATCTTCTTTTACAAATTGGTCATAGACAGGGGTGCCTGGGTAAGGAGTAAGTATTGCAGGTTGAAGCTGATATGCATTTATGTTTTTGCAGAAATCCACTGTTTTGCGTATGTCTTCTTTTGTGTCATAATCAAGGCCCAATACAATGCTGGCGATGAGTTTTATCTTATATTTTTGCAGTATATTACCGCACCTTTCTATATCTTTTATCTTTTGGTGTTTATCTATATATTCAAGGGATTCTTGATTTAATGATTCTATGCCAATTAGTACTCTGTTTAAATGTGCATCCCTAAGAAGGGCCAATAGTTCTTCATCATTTGCCATATCGGTTCGGCCAAAGAAAAAGGTTTCCTTAAAAATCAAATCATTTTGGATCATTTTTTGCAGTATTTCTTTTGCCCTGTTTTTATCAGCGGTGAAATTATCATCCTCAAAATTTACATATTTAAAACCCATATCCTTGTACATTTGAAGTTCTTCTATTACATTATCGGGAGTTCTTTTTCTATATGGATAGAACATACGGGATGTAGTACAAAATATACATCCAAATGGACAGCCCCTTGATGTCATTACATTTGCTACTTTGCAGGGAGTTTTGAGTATGCTGTAATCCGGGAAGGGAACTGTATCTAGGTCTTTTACAGGTGGAGCATATACTATAGAATCGGTTATATTGCCCTCTACTACATCTAGTATTGCGTTTTCGCCTTCGCCTACTATAATTTGATCAGCATGCTTAAGTGCCTCATCGGGCTTAGAGGAGGCATGTATTCCTCCCATCAATACTCTCTTTTTATATTTATTTCTAAATATATCACCTAGCTCGTACGCCCTTGTTGCATTGGATGTCATTGTATATATACAAAAAACATCGGCATCTTTTATGGCGTCAAAATCCAAATTTTTATAGAGTTCCTCATAAACTTCTACCGTATGTCCTGCGTCCTTGAGTATCCTGCCTAATATAAGAGGACCTGTTATTGAATTACTTCTACCGTAGAAGGAACCTCCCAACCTATAAATGGCATTACGCCTGATATCGGCAGCAGGAGTTATAAATACAATTTTCATGATATTCACCTCTCAAATATTTTAGAATTCCTACTATCCAAATACCATATTATTTGAACTTTATCATTAATTATACTCTAGTGATTGACATTTTACAACTTAATACGCCAAAAAAGGACAAGCTATAGGGTAAAATTTATATAAACATTTGTGAATATTACATGTAAAATCAATGAACGCAGGTACTTCTTTTAGAATCCACTTCCTGTATATGACATTATCATAGAATAATCATAGAGTTTTAAAATATATGTTGACATGGTTAATGTTCCCTGCTAAAATGTAAATCAAATTATATTAATGCTAATAAATATCCAATGACGGAGAGAAAAGATCCATAGCCATCATCTTCAGTGAGCCGGTGTTAAGTGGGAACCGGTGGATGGAGGATTTAATGCTCACTCCAGAGGTGTAAATCTGAACGATATATTCTAGTAGGGTTTAACGGTGGATCCCGTTATAGATTAGGGGTTTGATAGAACCTTTTGAGGCTGTATGTTATAAGACATCAGCAAAGCTTGGTGGTACCGCGAAAGTAACCTTTCGTCCTTGCATAAGGATGGGGGGTTTTTTATTTATAAAAATTTACTTAACGAGCAGAATACTAGTTTATAAGGAGTTGATGGCAAATTGGGGATTTTAAACGTCTAAATGGCAAGGTGTATATATATGATTCTACCCTTCGTGATGGGACGCAGTGTGAGGGCATATCTTTTACGGTACTAGATAAGATAAAGATTGCAAAAAAACTTGATCGTTTAGGAGTAGATTATATAGAAGCTGGTAATCCGGGATCAAATCCAAAGGATTTAGAATTTTTCAAAGAGGCAAAAAAAGTTTGTTTTAAGCATGCAAAACTTACTGCCTTTGGCAGCACGCGGAGGGCCAATGTACCTGTATTAGAGGATAAAAATATTCAGGCTCTTTTAGATGCAGAGACACCGGCAGTAGCCATATTTGGGAAGATATGGGATTTTCATGTGACGGATATTATAAGAACCACCTTAGGGGAAAACCTTCATATGATATATGATACGGTTGAATACATGAAATCAAAGGATAAGGAAGTTATATTTGATGCGGAGCATTTTTTCGATGGATATGAGGCGAATAAAGAATATGCATTAAAGGTGCTTAAAACGGCTGTAGAGGCTGGTACTGACTGGCTGGTATTATGTGATACAAATGGAGGTACATTTCCGTCTGAAATAGGAGGTACAGTATCATATATAAGTTCTCTATTTGATGTACCAATCGGCATCCATTGTCATAATGACTGCGACATGGCGGTTGCTAATTCTATAATTGCAGTAGAAAATGGTGCAGTGCAGGTACAGGGTACATTTAATGGTTATGGTGAGAGATGTGGTAATGCAAATCTCACAACTATCATACCAAATCTACAGCTGAAGCAGGGGAGAAGATGTATATCTGAGGGCCATATGATAGATTTAACGGATGTATCAAGATATATAAGTGAACTTGCAAATCTATCCCATGATTCCCATATGCCATATGTAGGGAATAGCGCATTTGCACATAAAGGTGGTATGCATATAGATGCTATTATAAAAAATCCGAGATCGTTTGAGCATATCTATCCAGAGTTAATAGGTAATCAGCGCCGGATACTCATGTCGGAGGTAGCAGGACGTAGTACAATATTAAGTAAGATCCAAAAGGTAGCACCATGGGTCACTAAGTATTCTGAAGAGACTCAAAAGGTTATAGATAGATTAAAACAGTTGGAGTATGATGGATATCAATTTGAAGGGGCTGAAAGCTCTTTGGAACTTATGATAATAAGGGCACTTGGAATGCAAAAGACATTCTTTGATGTAAAGGATTTTAAGGTGATATGTGAAGATCATTGGGAGAGCGAGTATAATGCTAGTGCAGTAATAAAGGTAGCTGTGGATGGAGTAGATGAGATAACGGCAGCGGACGGTGACGGTCCAATAAATGCCCTAGATAAGGCATTAAGAAAGGGCCTTGAAATATTTTATCCCCAGCTTAAAAGCATAAGACTTACCGATTATAAGGTTAGGGTACTTGATACATCCTATGCAACTGCATCTAAAGTTCGAGTGCATATTGAAACTACCAATGGAAAGGTTACATGGGGGACTGTAGGAGTGTCTAGCAATATAATTGAAGCCAGCTGGAATGCCCTTGTAGATTCTATAGAATATTTTCTTTACCATGATGACAAATTAAATACTATCCAAAATTAAACGAGCACGTAACGATCTACCTTGCACCATCATAGATAGCTTATTGTCCAACCATGATCCCTCGACCATGATTGAACAGTTCACCACCTATGGTGATGGTTTGTTCGACCATATACGATACCTACCCGGCCATATGCAATCTCTCGACTGCATACAGCTACACAAATTCCCAGCACCGTATATTATCTTAGCTCGACACTATGAAATAGGTTGGAACCCTATTACAATCAATACCCTAAGACGATACGACTGTAATAAAGCTTTTCCCAACTCCATAGTATCTTCCCTCCGACTGTATACAAGCGGTTGTACCTGTATACAATCTTTGGCCGACCTATATATACCCCAACGCACCAGACGCGGAGCATATATAAGTCTGGGCTCGACCGTTACGTACCCGATACTATTATAATAACCGATTGTAAAATTAATATTCTGAAAAATAATGGGATTTATATTGATGTATCAGTTCAATGGGTGGACAGATTTATATTTTGCGTATAAAAAGAAAACCGCCTAATCCCTACGGATAAGCGGTTTTTTCTGGTCTGGGTGAGAGGAATTGAACCTCCGACCTCTTGAACCCCATTCAAGCGCGCTACCAAGCTGCGCCACACCCAGTCATTTGAACGCAGATATTATGATACTATAACATAGCAAAAAAATCAAGTGCTTTTAAAAAAATATCTTAATAATGACTATTTACCTTCTTCTTCAGTATTTAATCTTGTAGTATTTCTCCATCCCCTGTAGTTATGACAATATTATTAACATCTAGTTTTTTTGTGATTTCTATTATAACATGGGGATAGGTGAGCATCTCTGCAACCATAGCATCCTTTGCATGTGAGCTTTATTATTTTAGACGGTATAAGGCTTGAAAAGTTTCAAAATATAATAAAAAAAGTAAATGGCATTTGACAATAACATAATATGGGTATATACTATACTGAAGATAAAGAGTGGAATTTAATTCAAATGGAGTGATGGATATGGCAAGACCGGTTAAATGGAGGAAGGTTGGATTTATTCCAGATAACACATACTTTACCCCCTGTATGAATAGAGGTTGTACATGCAATGATAATATTAAGAAAATTGAGCTTAAGGTGGAAGAGCTTGAAGCTATAAGGTTAAAGGATGTGGAAGGGCTAACACAGGAAGAGTGTGCTCAAAAAATGGAGATTTCAAGGCAAACTTTTCAAAATGTAATAGATGCTGCTAGAAGAAAAGTGGCAATTGCTTTAGTGGAAGGCAATGCCATATCTATACAAGGAGGTCATTACACTAGAAATATATGTCATTATAAATGTACAAATTGTGGCAATGAATTTGAAAAGCGTTTCGAGGACAACATAAAACAGTGTAATGTATGCGGCTCAGATGCGGTAAAGTGCAGGTGTCAAGGTACTTGCAGTATGGGCTGTAATTGTCATCAATAGAAGTGATAAATACAATTAAAAGGAGGGAATTTTATGCCAGATGACAAGAATTATAATGATAGATCATTGAATGATCGAGAAGTTTTGATTCCCATAGAGGGTATGACTTGTGCTGCCTGCTCAAGGGCAGTAGAAAGATCTATTGGGAAGCTAGATGGTATAGAGGAGGTAAGTGTCAATCTTGCAACTGAAAAGGCAAAGGTAGGATATGATCCTGACAAGGTTAGACTTTCAGATATAAAAGAGGCGGTGGCAAAGGCGGGGTATAAGGCATTGGATCCTCAAACTAGTGTCCAGCCTGATGTGGAGCAGGAAAAACGTGATAGGGAAATCAAGCATATGTGGATCAAGTTTAGATTGTCTGTCATATTTGCGATACCCCTATTATATATAGCTATGGGGCATATGATTGGACTTCCGCTCCCGCCTTTTCTTCATCCGGAGCACCATCCCCTTGCATTTGCCATTGCACAGCTCATATTGGTAATACCCATAATAGGTGCAGGGTATAAATTCTATACGGTAGGCTTTAGAGCGCTCTTTATGGGCAGTCCCAATATGGATTCCCTGGTTGCCATAGGTACCTCCAGTGCACTTATATATGGTATATATGCTGTTTTTCAGATTGCAAATGGTCATACGGAATACGTAATGCAATTATATTTTGAATCAGCAGGAGTAATAATAACTCTCATACTTCTAGGTAAAACATTGGAATCGGTGGCAAAGGGAAAGACTTCAGATGCTATAAAAAAGCTTATGGGTTTAACGCCTAAGGAAGCCATCATAATAGACCATGATGGGACAGAAAAGGTAATACCAGTAGCTGACGTAGAGGTAGGGGATATAATTCTAGTAAGACCGGGAGAGCGTATTCCGGTAGATGGTGATGTAATAGAGGGATATACGGCTATAGATGAGTCTATGCTTACGGGAGAGAGTATACCAGTGGATAAAAAGGCGGGAGATGTGGTAATAGGCGGGAGTATAAACAAGACTGGGACCATAAAATTTAGGACTACTAAGGTAGGAAGTGATACTGTTCTATCCCAAATAATAAAGATGGTAGAAGATGCCCAGGGTAGCAAGGCACCGATAGCACGTCTTGCAGATATTATTTCTGGGTATTTTGTACCTACGGTTACTGTAATTGCCATAGTATCGGCAATTGCTTGGCGTATTGCTGGGCATACTACAAATTTTGCCCTTACCATATTCATATCTGTACTGGTCATAGCCTGTCCATGTGCCTTAGGTTTGGCAACGCCTACTGCTATAATGGTGGCCACTGGAAAAGGTGCAGATCTCGGGATACTCATAAAGAGTGGAGAGGCATTGGAGAGACTTCATGATATAAATACTGTAATATTTGATAAGACAGGTACTATAACAAAGGGTTCGCCCCAGTTAAATGACATAATAGTCTATAATGATATGAAAAAGGATGCACTTATAGGATTTGCTGCTGCCGGGGAGAGGGCGTCGGAGCATCCAATAGCACAGGCTATAGTGGAGTTTGCAAAGGTAAAAGGTATTGAGATACCAGAAGCAGATGGATTTGAGGCAATACCTGGCCATGGCATAACATGCATGGTGGATGGGCACTCTATACTCATTGGCAATAAAAAGCTTATGGAATCAAAAAATATAGAATTGGAAAAGGGTTTAGATGATTTTAAAAAGCTTGCTAATAAAGGGCAGACTCCCATGTATGTAGCTATAGATGATAAGCTATCTGGTGTTATAGGGGTGGCCGATGTGATAAAGGATACCAGTAAGCAGGCAATAGAGCAACTTCACAGGATGGGTATACAGGTATTTATGATAACAGGAGATAACAGGGCTACTGCATCGGCCATTGCAGAGCAGGTGGGGATAGATAATGTATTGTCTGATGTACTGCCGCAAGACAAGGCTGAAGAGGTGAAAAAGCTGCAGGATGGCGGGAGAATAGTAGCCATGGTAGGTGATGGTATAAACGATGCCCCTGCCCTTGCTCAGGCTGACGTAGGTATAGCTATTGCATCAGGCACGGATATAGCCATGGAATCGGCAGATGTAGTGCTTATGAGAAATGATCTAATGGATGTACCAGTTGCTATACAGCTTAGCAATAGGACCATAAAGAATATAAAAGAAAATCTTTTCTGGGCTTTTGCCTATAATTCACTAGGTATACCCATAGCAGCAGGGGTACTATATCTATTTGGTGGTCCACTTTTAAACCCCATGATTGCGGCAGCTGCCATGGCGTTTAGTTCTGTTTCTGTAGTATCAAATGCCCTTAGATTAAAGGGCTTTAAGCCAGAATACAAGATATAATGAAAGGATGGATATAATGAAGAAAAAGATTTTTATAGATGGCATGAGCTGTCAGCATTGTGTAAACAGGGTGACTGTAGCCCTCAATAACATGGAAGGTGTATCATCTGCAAAGGTAAATCTTGATGGTGGATTTGCTGAGGTGGAACTGGATAAGGATATATCTGATGATGCATTTAGAGAGATTATAGATGATGCAGGTTATGATGTAATAAAGATAGAAAATGAATAATAAAAATGGCTGTGCAACATAAATAGTGCACAGCCATTTTTATTGTACTTAATATTAATAGGTTTCTTTGAACACCTGGAAGAAGGATTGTGGATGTAAACAAGCGGGACAAACTTCGGGAGCCTTTTTTCCCTTATGAATATAACCGCAGTTTAGACAAATCCATTCTACCTCTTCATCCTTTTCAAATACCTTATTATTTTCTACATTACTAATGAGCTTGTTGTAACGTGTTTCGTGGTTTGTTTCAGCTTTTGCTATCATACGGAAGCAAGCAGCAACATCTGAAAAACCTTCTTTTTCAGCTACATCGGCAAAATGGGGATAAAGTTCACTCCATTCCTCATTTTCGCCAGCAGCAGCAGCTTTTAGGTTTTCCAAAGTATTGCCCATTGCTACTGGATAATCTGCTGTGATTTTAATTGTAGTAGGAAGCTCATCGGCAAAGCCTTCGCGTAAAAATTTGAAGAACCTCTTTGCATGCTCCTTTTCATTGTCAGCAGTTTCTAAAAAGATATTCCTTATCTGTTTATAACCTTCCTTATCAGCAATTGATGCATAGTATGTATAGCGATTACGTGCTTGTGATTCGCCTGCAAATGCCTTTAATAGATTTTCAGCAGTTTGTGTACCTTTTAAGCTTTTCATGTTTATTAAACCTCCATTTACTTAAGTATTGCTTACATATTAATAGTACCCTTTTATCATATATTGAAACATAATTTTGTGAATAATGTCAATTGATTTATTTCCAATAAATATATAAACTCAAATTAAGCGATAAGATAGGGATGGTTGGCATGGAAATAATGACAAATGCAGACAAGATATTAAACAAATACTTTGGGTATGATGAATTTAGACCGGGACAAAGGGAGGTTATAGAATCCATTTTATCTGGAAGGAATACTGTTGCTATTTTCCATACAGGTGGTGGGAAATCTATATGCTATCAGATCCCAGCGCTTATGTTTAATGGGACTACAATAGTTATTTCACCCCTTATATCCCTTATGAAAGACCAGGTAGATGAGCTTTTAATGAGGAATATATCAAGTACTTTTATAAGCAGTACCCTATCGGATAAAGAGATATCAATCAGGCTGGATAATATAAAAAAAGGGATGTACAAGATAGTATATATAGCACCTGAGAGATTTTATTCAGACGATTTTATAAATGCATTATCTTATATTCACATTCCATTTGTCGCAATAGATGAGGCCCATTGCATATCTCAATGGGGACATAATTTTAGGCCTGCATATTTAAAGATAAAGGATTTTATATCTGCTATAGGTTCACCCGTAGTGGCAGCTTTTACTGCTACTGCCAATCATAAGGTGCAAAAGGATATAATACGTTTTTTGGGGATGGAAAAATGCCGATTATATATTGCAAGTTTCGACAGACCCAATCTTACGTTTAAGGTAGAACATCCTGAAGATGAAGGATTATTCATATTAAAATATATAAAAAAGCATATAAAAAAGCCTGGTATAATATATGCTGCTACCCGTGCTAATGTGGAGAAGGTATATATCATGCTGTTGGAGCGTGGCATAAAGGTGGGTATGTACCATGGCGGAATGGATGGTGTTGCAAGGAATGCTACTCAAGAAGCTTTTCTTTCTGGAAAGACCAAGGTAATGGTGGCCACTAGCGCCTTTGGCATGGGCATAAACAAAGAGGATGTAAGATATATTATTCATTACAATATGCCAAAATCCATAGAGGATTATTACCAAGAGGCAGGCAGGGCAGGAAGGGATGGCAAAAGCGCTGAGTGCATCCTTCTATATTCTCCTAATGACTATAATATAAATAGGTATCTTATAGAGTCAAATTATCCACCTTTAAAACTGGTGGAGCGGGTATACAATAGAATATATAACAGAGGTGGTGTGGGGATTCCCATGCCGTTTCTAGTAAGGAGTTTTAATATAAGTCCAAATCTTGTTGAAAGTGCTATCAAAAAATTAGTTGAATATGATTATATACAAATAAAGGGTGGTGTGGCCTACGATATAAATAAAGGCCAATTCGATCTTACCCAGGACGATATAGATACTCATAGGCAAATAGAACTTGATAAGCTAGATAAGATACAGGAATATTGCATGACTGATGAATGTCTAAGGGTATTTATACTTAAATATTTTAATGAAAAACCTGATTTTAAAAAGTGTAATAACTGTAGTAGTTGTGGTGTCATGCCAAATAAAGAGGAACAGTTTTTGGTAGAGAATCTATTGGACGATATATTGGGAGTGGCAGATGAATCTTCCAAACCTGATATAGATACAAAGCTTTTATCAAAGCTTAAGAGATTGAGAAAAAGAATAGCCAAAAGGCAGGGGCAGGATGCCCATGCAGTTTTGGAAGATGATATACTAAAGGATATTGCAGCTATAAAACCCACCAGCAAGAGGCAGTTGGCCAAGGTGGTAGGTTTTACTAGTGATAAAATGAAGATATATGGAGAAGAATTATTGCAGGAAGTCCACAGATATCTAAAGGGATGTTAATTGTTTTCCGTTTCGCAGATTTTTTGGTTTAGACCATTCATTTCTTTAAATATCCATATGGCTGTTATTATGGATGCACCTAAATCTGATGCGGGGCCAGATGCCCATATGCCTTTCAGTCCCCAAAAATTAGGTAATATATATAACATGGGAATAAGAAGCAATACCTGCCTTGATAGGCTTAAAAACATGGCCTGTTTTGGTTTTCCAACTGCCTGGAAATAATTTGAGCTTACTACCTGAAATCCCACTATTGGCATCATTAAAAGGAATATATGAAGTCCTTCCGTACCTATCTGTATAAATTCCTTATTGTTTTTACCAAACAAACCTATAAGTTGTGCTCCCCAGATGCGGGTTATTATAAATCCTGATGTAACTATTACGGTTGCCCAAAATATTGCAAGCTTTAAAGCCTCTTTTACCCTGTCATATTTTTGCGCCCCATAGTTATATCCTATAATGGGTTGAGCCCCTTGGTTTATACCAAATACCGGCATTAAAATCATCATGGATATGCTATTTATAGCGCCTATTGCTGATATGGCCAAGTCACCTCCATATTCAGACAGGCTATTTAATAGAATTACATTTAAGATGCTAGATGCTACCTGCATGGCAAAAGGAGCAGAACCAATAGATATAATATCCCTTACTATACTCCATTTTAACCGGAAATTTTTTACCCTAACCTTTAGCATACTTTTACCGCCAAAGAAATATAAAAGGACCCAAGCAGCAGATATGCCTTGTGATATTATGGTGCCAATGGCTGCTCCCCTTACTCCCATTTTAAACTTGAATATAAATATGGGATCCAATATTGTATTTGTTATGGCGCCTATGAGCATAGTGGCCATGGCTATCCCAGGATTACCTTCGGCGCGTATAAAATTGTTCATACCAAAACTAATGCCTTGAAAAACTGCCCCATATAGTATTACACTCATATAGTCCCTAGCATATGGAAGTACTGCGTCACTTGCTCCAAATGCCCTGAGCAGCGGGTCTAAAAACATCAATCCCAATATTGGATATGGCGGCATGTACTAATACTGACAGAAGCATTGCATTTGCCAGTATAAGCTCTGCCTCTTCCTTTCTCTTTTGTCCCAGTCTTATGGATATGAGGGATGTAGCACCAACCCCTATAAGCATACCAAAGGCCATGAGCATTATCATGATGGGCATACCTATTGTTATGCCTGCTATGCCTAGGGGATCTACACCCTGGCCTACGAATATTCGATCCACTATATTGTATAGCGCATTTACCATAGTACCTACAATGGCAGGAATAGCAAATTTAAATAACAGATTGGATATCTTATCTTCTTCTAGTTCTTTTGATCTGTCCATTTCTACCTCCTAACAACATTTAGTCTATTAAAATAGTTAGTTAAAAGTTTAAATAGTTTTACTCCAAAAGTCAAACATTTATATGCTATAATAAATATAAGCATTTATAAGGAATGGAGTATGACAAATGAGCGGACAAAGTATTCTGGTTGTAGATGATGAGAAGGAAATTGCGGATCTTATAGAGATATATCTAAAAAATGATGGATATAACGTGTATAAGGCAGATAATGGTGAAGATGCATTGAGCATAGTGGGAAAATACCCCATACACCTTGTTATATTGGATATTATGATGCCAGGACTGGATGGCTTGGAGGTATGTAGACGCATAAGAATGGATAAGAATATACCTATAATAATGCTGAGTGCCAAATCACAGGATATGGACAAAATTATGGGCTTAACTACCGGTGCAGATGATTATATAACCAAGCCATTTAATCCGTTGGAGCTACTGGCCAGGGTAAAATCCCAGCTTAGGCGATATATATATTTAAACCCAAAGGCAAGAATAGAACAACGGCAAAATGCAGATATAGTCCAAGCAAGCGACATAACTATAGACAAGTCATGTCATAGGGTATATGTAGGCGATAGGGAGGTTAACCTTACCCCGACGGAGTTTGGGATACTCCTCCTTTTAGCTAGTAGTCCAAACAGGGTGTTTAGTAGTGAAGAGATATTTGAAAAGGTTTGGGAGGAGAGATATTTTGAATCCAATAATACGGTTATGGTACATATAAGAAAACTAAGGGAGAAGATAGAGGTAAACCCGAGAAATCCTCAATATATAAAAACCGTATGGGGGGTAGGATATAAATTTGAAGACTAAATTTTTCTCCAGTATACGCTGGAAGATGATACTTATGTTTCTATTGAGCATAGGTCTGACAATATTTACTGTATTTATATTATTGATGATTGCGGATTATTCATACAATACATCAAGTTTTATAGGAGGTGTTCTAAGACTTTTATCCAAGACTGTTGGAGCTGTATTTATTATAATTGTTACAGGTATAATGCTATTTGTTTTTTATTTTTTCCTATTTACCCGGGGCAGTATAAAGTATATAGAGGAGATATCAAGGGCCCTTGGAGAGATATCTGAAGGGAATTTACATATTACCATTCCCATAAGAACCAGGGATGAGCTGGGTGAACTGGCAGAAAACATAAATGAAATGGCGGAAAAACTGGATCGTTCCATACAGGATGAGCGAAATGCTGAAAGGACTAAGAATGAACTTATAACTAGTGTATCCCATGATCTTAGGACACCCCTTACATCCATAATAGGATATTTAGAGCTAATATCAGATGATAAATATGATGATGAAATAAGGCTTAGGCATTATGTAGATATTGTATACCAAAAATCAAAACGTCTTAAAAGCCTTATTGATGATCTGTTTGAATTGACTACATTGAGCTATGGAGGAGTAAAGTTAAAATGTCAGGATATAAACATAGGACAGCTTTTAGAGCAGCTGGCAGAGGAATTTGTACCTATTTTAAATGATGCACATATGGAGTATAGACTGCATTTGCCGGATGAGAAGGTTATTATATATGCAGATCCTGATATGCTAGTTAGGGTATTTGAGAACCTTATATCCAATGCTGTACGCTATGGACGGGAAGGTAAATATATAGATATACATATGAAGAAGCGGGAGAATAAGGCGATAACAGATATAATAAATTATGGTGATCCCATATCCCCATCTGAACTTCAGCATATTTTTGATAGGTTTTATAGAGTTGAACAATCACGCTCCCGGGAGACGGGAGGTACTGGTCTGGGGCTTGCTATAGCAAAAAATATAGTGGAGCTCCATGGGGGAAGTATAAGGGCGTATACCAAAATGAACAGTACAATATTTGAGGTAGAGCTCTTCATAAAATCTTAAGATATTCTTTAGAAATTATCTGTTAAGTATTTAAGGATATAGCTTTATAATTGGTGTTTAGAAGTAAATTGTTGGGAGAGATGTTTATGAAAAAAGTTATATCCATTATATTAGTAATAGCAATATTGCTTTTATTTCCATATATTATGATGACTGTAAACCTTGATGCCCAAGGAGCAGTGCTCATGGATGCAACAAATGGGAAAATATTATATGGAAAGAACAAGGATAGAAGGATGTATCCTGCAAGTACGACAAAGATACTTACTTCAATAATAGTAGCAGAAAACACCGATTTGGATAGTATGGTAACGGTAGGGGATGAGATAAGCCTTATCCCGGGGGATAGCAGTAAGGCTGGTATAGAGAAGGGAGAAACGCTTACGGTGAGAGATCTTCTAATGGGACTTATGCTTGCTTCTGGTAACGATGCTGCCTGTACTTTAGCTGTATATACTGCAAGATTGCACAGTCAAAGGTCTGATATGCCGGTAAATGATGCGATGGAGTATTTTGTAGGGCTTATGAACAGACGGGCTGGCGAGATAGGAGTAAAAAACTCCCATTTTGTAAATCCCCATGGTTATCATCATCCTGATCATTATAGTACGCCTAAGGATATGGCACTGATTACAAAGGAAGGTATGAAGTATCCTATTATTAAGGAAGCTGGGGATATGGAACAATACAAGTCAAGCACAGGGAAGGTATGGAAAAATAGAAATTTGCTTATACAAGAGAATGATCCTATTCATTACTATCCCTATGCTAAAGGACTTAAGACTGGATATACGAGTGCGGCAGGATATTGCGTAGTATCATATGCCAAAAAGGCGGATAAAGAACTTATATCAGTGGTGTTTAAAAGTACTAGTGAAGGCAGATGGCTAGATAGTAGGGCACTTCTATCCTATGGATTTGGAGATAGGCTGATAAATACACGTAGGATAGACATAATTGTTGAGGATTTAGCTATTACGCCGTGTTGTGGTATAATAGGGGTAATAAGTAGGATAGACATAATTGTTGAGGATTTAGGAAGAAAAATAAGGCAGACAGGTTTATTTGGAGCAGTTGAATATAAAAAATAGAGAGAGGAAGATGTGTTTTGAATATATTAGGACTTGAAGCTAGTACATCTTCTGCAAAGGCAGTAATATATTCTACGGAGGAAGGTGTAATAAAGGTTATTACATCTCCATATGGGGAAGATATAAGCGATGTAGTATCTCAAGATGCTGATGGTATGTATAATGCCCTCATAAATTGTGCCAGGGAGGCTTTGACCGGCGAAGCATTAGATATACATGGTATAAGTATTACAACCACATGGCACAGTTTGTTATTTTTGGACAATGCTAGACAGCCTATAGGCCGTATATATACATGGGCAGATACATCGCCTGCAGAAACTGTAAAGAGGTACAGGGCTGATGGACGATTTAGCAGTTGGTTTTATCATAAGACCGGGTGTGGCATACATAGTACATACCCCATATGGAAATGCATGCATCTAAAGGAAACAGATCCTTCTATGCTGCATAGAATACACTATATTTCATCTCAGCAGGAGTATATTTTTGAGAAGTTGACTGGAGAGGGAGTTGTATCCACTACAGTGGCATCGGGAACCGGGTTTTTTAATATTCACACATTAAAATGGGATGAAGAGCTATTGGATATGGCAGGGATAAATCTAAATACGTTATCTTCCATAAAAGAACCTGAATACAAAGCCCCGCTATGCAAGGAGGCTGCCGATATAATGGGATTGCCAGAAGGTATCCCTGTAATACTTGGAGGTGCTGATGGAGCCCTGAATCAAATAGGGGCGGGAGGTATGGGAGAAGGTATAATGACCTTATCAGTAGGTACTAGCGGTGCACTTCGTATGGCAACATCTGAGCCTATATTGCCCCATTATCCGTCTACATGGTGCTATTATCTGGCAGAGGGTAAAAGGATTGCAGGTGCAGCAACAGCAGGTGCAGGAAACTGTGTAAACTGGTTTAGAAATAAATGGCAGTATGGATTTAAAGAGCTGGAGCATATGATAAAATCAGCAGATATAAAAAAAGTGGACGACGCACCTTTTTTCATGCCATTCCTATATGGAGAACGCTGTCCCGGCTGGAATGATGAACGATTGGGAGGTTTTCTAGACATTAAAGGTAGTCATGACATAGGACAGCTTTACTATGCTGTTTTAGAGGGCATATTATTTAATCTATACCACTGTTATTCAATACTTACTGATATTATGGCTGAGCCAGATGAGATACGCATATCAGGTGGTATTACCCATTCCGACTTATGGCTTTCTATGGCGGCCGATATGTTTGAAAAGGATATGGTAACATCGGAAATAGAGCATGCTTCTATACTCGGGGGTATAGCATTGGCGCTTAAATCCCTTGGATATATGGATAGTCTGGCAGAATTTACACCGAATCTTGGAAAAGTGGTGAAGCCACGGGCGGGGATGGCAAATTTTTATAAAAAGCGGTTCGATAGATATATTGAGCTATATAATGATTAATAGCTCAATACTAAATTTCTATTTTATTATATCCATCTCCCGCCATTTTAAAAAGGGATAACAAGCTAGGTATTAAAGCGATTATCATTATAAGGGTGAGTATAAAATATACGAGCCCTTCTTTTGCGCCTAATTTTAACAGAAATAATAATATAATGGATATTATCCCTATTATTACAATAGTAGAGATTATGCCAAACAGGCCATTTAGGTTGGATTTTACTGCCTCTTGTGGGTTGGTCCAGTGAAGTTTTGGTCTATTTATATCTATCATAAGGTTCAGTATATTTATAAATAGTGCTCCAAGGAGGGAAAACATCACTATAATGGCTATGCGCCATATATTAATGCCTAAGATTATGGAAAATAATATGGTATTTATACCTATTCCTATTCCTGATATGGACATTGAGTGGATAATTTTCCCTATTACTTGTTCCCTAGGGGATATGGGAATTATCTTCGATATCCAAAATGTATTTCCCTCCCTTGATATAGAAGTACATGCGGCCATATTTGTGCCTGATATGAACAGGTTAAATCCCAATATGATCAATACTATATATGGTCCGGCAAGGGGACTGTCTATTAGGTTGTATAGTTCATCTAAATCTTTTGTCTGTGTAAAAAATGGCATAGCCAATATAAAGGGTGCTATTATCATGGGTAAAAGTCCATTAGTTGAATATATGGGGGTTCTTAAAAATATCCGCCACTCCCGCCCAAATATCGCCCAAACAGGATTCTTAGCCCTATATTTTCTACTATATATATCTTCTTTGGAAGTTTTTTTATTGGCATGTGATACTTCAGTTCCGGCTAATACGCCCTTATAGAATACTATATTGGCAGTCCATATGAGCAGGGCTAAAAGGGCAATTGATAAACCGGTAAATAGAAAAAGATACAAAAGACTATCAATACCCGTTTGGGTGATTGAGTATACTGCCCACAGACTTGGTGGGAAACTCTTTCCCATGGAGTTTATAATACCATATTGTGTAGTTATAAACCTATCTAAAAATTCCTGCTCGCTGCCAGGGGGGATGGTCTGACCAAAATAATTTATGCTAATGGCTATCAGTATGACTAATATACTGCCTATAACAGTTAAGGCATCCTTGTGCCTGCGAAGATTGATAAATCTCATCAATATAATGACCAAAAGGCTTGATATTGCAAGGGGCATTACAGGTGTCATCAGTATGAGTATTATGGATTTTAGCCAGTATATAAATCCCATACCCATTTTTATTCCATAGATTAATAGGGGAGGAAGCATAAAAGGTATGAGAATAAGATATTCATTTACCATTATTACAATAAATTTTGATATAAGTACTTCCCACTGTGTAAGGGGCAGAGGTATCAATATATTAAGGTCATTGGCAAAATAGAAGTATGATAATATATAAAATATCCCCATAAACATTATAATCATTTGAGCTCCTAAAAAAGCCATTCCCAGTATAATTTCTGGCTGATTTATGGTTCTTCCCTTGTCAAACAATATATTCAATAAATATGCATATCCAAATACAAGGCTTCCAACCCCTACTATTAAAGCTATTATGGTAGCTATAATTTCAGTTCGCCTGCCTTTATCATTTTTCAATTCATATCTGCGGGCAGATATGCCAAAGTTTACATTAAGACTTATCTTTATAAGTGACCATAGCCTATTCATCTTCTGTCAACTCCAAGAATATATTTTCAAGGGTCATGGAATGATCCATATGGCGCAGTTCTTCCATTGTACCAGCTGCTACCAGTTTTCCCCTGTTTATTATACCTATGCGATCGCATAGCTTTTCCGCAACTTCCAGGACATGGGTGGAGAAGAATACCGTATTGCCGTTTTTGCAGTGAGTATGCATGTATTCCTTTAAAAGATGGGCTGATTTAGGATCCAATCCAACCATGGGCTCATCCAGTATCCATACGGTAGGGTTGTGAAGAAGTGCCCCTGTTATTACCAATTTCTGCTTCATGCCATGGGAAAAACTTTTTATTATGTCCCCTGCAGCATGTTCAAGCTCGAACATCTCCAGGAAAAATTGTATCTGCCTTTTCCTATAATCTGCGGAAACGCCATATACATCTGCCATGAAATTTAGGTATTCCATGCCTGTAAGCTTTTCGTATATATCAGGATTGTCAGGCACATAACCTATACTTTGCTTGGCCATTATTGCATCCTTTTGTATATCAAATCCATTAATATTTATGCTACCACAATCGGGGTTTAAAAGGCCGGTCATCATCTTGATAGTAGTGGTTTTACCGGCACCGTTTGGGCCTAAAAATCCAAATATTTCACCAGGATGGACGGTAAGGGATAGATCGTCTACTGCCTTTATACTGCCCTTGTTATAACTCTTTGATATGTTCTTTATCTCTATCATAGATATCTCCTAAATTGATGTTATTAGATATTTAGATGATTAACTAAATATCTAATAACATTATACTATTCTTAAAGGACTTTAGCAATACTAATTGAAAAAAAGAAGCTGGAATGGTAGTATAAGTATAAAGACGATGCAAAATGGAGTTGATTTTTTAATGGATATTACGTTCTGTGGAGGAGCCGGTGAGGTAGGGGCAAGCTGTTATCTTGTGCAGATGGAGGGCAAAAATCTACTTTTGGATTGTGGCGTAAGGATGTCACGCACAAAGGATGTACTGCCGGATTTTAGTTTAATACAGGATTATGGAGGGGTGGATGCCATATTCATCACCCACGCCCATCTGGATCATACCGGTTCCCTGCCTATAATTAGCAGAGAGTATCCGAATGCACCCATATACATGACCCATGCTACCAAGGACCTTGTTAGGCTTCTTCTATATGACAGTCTTAAGATAATGGATATGAATGAGGGGGATATTCCCATATATGCAGAAGCCCATGTAAGGAGTATGTTGAGCAAAATAATTTGCTATTCTCCTGAATTTACCATACAGCCCTTTGAAGATGTAAATATAAGGGTCACATTTTATAATGCCGGACATATAGCAGGCGGGAGTGCGGTATATATTCAAGGCAGCGAGGGAAGTCTTTTTTATTCTGGGGATATATCTATGACGAATCAGCGCACTGTAAGCGGTGCTTCTATACCACGGCTTAGACCCGATGCAGCTATAATAGAGTCTACATATGGGGATAAACTACATGCCAATAGGGAAGTTGAGGAAGATAGGCTTACAGATATGGTAAAGGGAGTAATACTACAAGGCGGCAAGGTGCTTATTCCCGCATTTGCCCTCGGTCGAGCACAGGAGATAATACTCATATTAAAAAGGGCAATGAATAAAGGGACTATTCCAAAATTCAATATATTTGTAGATGGCATGGTGCGTGATATATGTAGAATTTATAGTTTAAATCCTAATTATCTAAAAAACGACCTTGCTAAAAGGATATGGAAGGGAAATGATATATTCTTTGATGACTTTATACAGCGTGTAGAAAATAGAGCGGATAGGGACGAGATAATAGCATCAAAGGATCCTTGCTGTATAATATCCAGTTCGGGAATGTTAAATGGGGGACCAAGTCAATGGTATGCCCAGAGGTTGGCGGGAGATGAAAAGAACTTTATAGCCATTACTGGATATCAGGATGAAGAGGCGCCTGGGCGTATCCTTTTGAATTTGATCGATGCACCTCCTGAAGAGAGGGTATTAAGAATAGATGATACAACATTTCCCGTAAAATGTGGTATAGGCAAATATAATCTGTCTGCCCATGCAGATAGTGATCAAATAATGTCCCTTGTACATGCATTATCGCCAAAACGGATATTTTTTGTTCATGGCGAAGGTGAAGTTATTATGAGATTGGGACAAAATGTTCAGCGGGAAGTACGGGGGAGGATTTATCTGCCTGCAAATGGTGAAAGATATGATGTTCGTATAGGCAGGCCTAGAAAGCAGCTTGAGCGGGCAAACATACCATCTATGAAAAGGCAGGGTATGCCTGAAGAACAGGATATAAAGGAGATATGGGCTTATATATTAAATAATGGAGGCAGGATGTTTGCCTTTAGCGCTGAACAGATTATATATATATGGAAGGGGAATGATGACGGCAATCTAGACGAGATAAGGGCATTTATGTATATGCTAAGTCAATCATCCTATTTTGAACCGGATGCAAAAAGACCATTTTTATTTCGTCCCCTCCCGCCTGATGAGGTAAAAAAGTGTGAGCTCGAATATATGGAGCTTAATCAAATGCTTTCAAAGGTAGATGAATTCTTTCCACCAAGTACGGGACTTTATAAAAAGGGCGCAAGGCATGATGAAGGTATAGCCATATTATATTTTGATTTTCCACCAGTAGCTGAGAAAAAGTATGGGGATGATATAAAAAGGTTTGAAGCTGAGACGGGGTGGAAGGTAGAACTAAACCAGGAGTATAATATGGATTCAATAGAGAGGGCGATATACAGTATACTACCAAAGGATGTATATATAGATGGTAAGATATCATACTATAGGGATCAAAAAAAGGTAAAGGTAAAACTTATGGGTGAGTATAACTTAGGAGAAGTTATAAATACATTTTATGATATTACCGGGCTTACATTGGATGTAAATGATACATCATCTACAAGACAAAATACTCCTCCATCGGCACAACCGGGGCAGATGGAGCAAAATGCTGCTTTTAGTATGATAGACGAGGCATTTCGTAATGTGAGACATAGATTGTATAAAAAGGGGCTAAAGCAGGATGATACTGGATCGTATATAGAACTATCATTTATTTCCCCGGAAATAGGTATTTCGTATGATGACCTTATAAAGGATCTATCCTCTAGGACTAGATGGGATATAAGGATAAGTCCAAATCCGAATCAAAACGAAATATTAAAATGTATAAAGCAGATATTATTTAAGAAAGGCTTATATACAAAGAAAAATCCCAGTATATATGTAGATAGGGGAGAAGTAAGGCTATATCCTGCGGGTGAATGGAATGGGGATATTTTAGAGTGCATTAAAGCAGAATTCAAAGAAGCTACAGGTTATGATATTATCTTGTAGGGAATGGGATTTGAGTATATAATTAATGTGATTATAGTATTAGAGGTGAATAAATATGAAGGTAAGGAAGGCCGTTATACCGGCTGCAGGATTGGGTACCAGATTTTTGCCAGCTACCAAGGCTCAGCCCAAGGAGATGTTGCCAATAGTGGACAAGCCCACTATACAGTATATAGTGGAAGAGGCTATAGCATCTGGTATTGAATCTATAATAATAGTAACCGGTAGAAATAAGCGCTCAATAGAGGATCATTTTGATAAGAACTGGGAACTTGAAGAAGCGTTGAAGAAGAGTCATAAGGATGACACACTTAAACTTATAGAGGACATTAGCAATCTAGTGGATATATATTATATAAGACAAAAGGAGCCTAAAGGATTGGGACATGCAATATCCTGTGCCCGGGCATTTATAGGTGATGAACCATTTGCCGTGCTTTTAGGAGATGACATAGTAGATTCAGAGGTGCCGTGTTTAAAACAGCTAATGGATGTATTTGAAGAATACAACACTACCATATTGGGCTGTCAGGATGTAGATAAAAAGGATGTCTGTAAATATGGTATAGTGGACGGGAAATATATAGAAAACGACGTCTACAAAGTAAGGGATATGATAGAAAAACCTTCTATTGAAGAGGCACCGTCTACACAGGCCATATTAGGTAGATATATAATAACCCCCCGTATATTTGACTTTTTAGAAAATACAAAGCCGGGAGCCGGAGGGGAGATACAGCTTACAGATGCATTAAAGGCATTGGCACAGGAAGAGGCTATGTATGCATATAATTTTAGCGGTAGACGATATGATGTGGGCAATAAACTTGGATATCTTCAGGCTACAGTAGAGTTTGCCATGAAGCGAGATGACATAAGGGACGAGTTTAAGGAGTACTTAGATGAGTTTATAAAGAGTGATCTGTATACCAAGGATATTAAATAAGTATAATATTATAAGGAAGGTGATGAGTATGGAATATATGGACAAATACAAAGAATGGCTAAGTAGCCCCATAATAGATGATGGCACCAGAAAAGAATTGGAGTCTATAAAAGATGATAAGGTTGAGATAGAAGATAGATTTTTTAAGGACTTGGAATTTGGAACAGGGGGACTTCGTGGTGTAATAGGTGCAGGCTCCAATCGCATGAACATCTATACAGTTGGCAAGGCCACTCAAGGTTTGGCAAACTACATAAAAAAGCAGGGCGTTAAAGCTGTAGAGCAAGGTGTGGCCATTGCCTATGATTCTAGGCGCATGTCAAAGGAATTTGCAGAGCATGCAGCGCTGGTTTTGAATGCAAATGGCATAAAAACCTATGTATATGGGGAACTACAGCCTACCCCAGTGCTTTCCTTTACTGTAAGAGAGCTTAAAACTACCGCCGGGATTGTAATAACTGCCAGTCATAATCCACCACAATATAATGGATATAAGGTATATTGGTCCGATGGCGGACAGATACCACCGGAGCGTGCTAGTGAGATAATAGGTGAGGTAGATTCAATTTCCAATTTTAATGATATAAAGCGCATGTCAAAGGATGAAGCAAGGGAAAAGGGACTTTTTAATATTGTAGATCAAAAGGTATTGGATAAATATGTAGAAAAAGTCAAAGAGTTATGTATAAATAGGGATTTAGTTGCCCAGGTAGGTAAGGATATGAAGATTATTTATACGCCCCTGCATGGTACGGGGAATAAGCCAGTAAGGCGCGTACTTAAAGAGTTGGGTTTTGAGCATGTTGAAGTGGTACCTGAACAGGAGATGCCCGACCCAAATTTCTCTACTGTTTCTTATCCAAATCCTGAGGATAGGGATGCATTCAATTTAGCCATAGAAAAGGCTAAAAAGGAGGGAGCAGATCTTATTCTGGGAACTGATCCTGATTGTGATAGGGTAGGTGTAGTAGTAAAGGACAATAGGGGTGAATACATAGTTTTATCTGGCAACCAAACTGGTTCGCTGCTTGTCAATTACTATCTAGGTGCCATGCATCGTCAGGACAATCTTCCTTCTAATGGCAAGGTTATAAAGACCATAGTTACAAGTGAACTGGGACGTGAGGTTGCAAAATCTTATGGTATAGATACCATAGATACCCTCACAGGATTTAAGTTTATAGGTGAAAAGATACATGAGTTTGAACAAAATGGTGATAACGTATTTTTATTCGGCTATGAGGAGAGCTATGGCTATTTGGCGGGAGATTTTGTGAGGGATAAGGATGCCGTAATAGCTTCGATGCTCATATGTGAAATGGCAGCATATTATAAGTCAAAGGGTATGACTCTATATGATGGACTGGAGGCCCTATGGGGAAAATATGGATGTTATCTTGAAGAATTAAAATCTGTATCCTTGGCAGGAAAAGAAGGTATGGAAAAGATAAAGTCTACAATGGATAATTTAAGGAATAATGTCCCGGAGTCCATAGATGGTGTAGAAGTGGCAGTGGTTGAGGATTATCTAAAGGGCGAGGCAGTGGATATTTTAGGCGGGAATAGAAAGAATATTGAACTGCCAAAATCCAATGTGCTCAAATTTATAATGAAAGATGATTCATGGTTTGCTGTACGTCCATCGGGTACTGAGCCCAAGATAAAGTTCTATTTTTCCGTGATAGAGGATAATTTGGATAGTGCAAAGGAAAAGATGTCAAGAGTGATAGACGAAGTAATGGATAAAGCTGGTTTATCAAAATAAAAAAGATGATATAGTTTGTCAAAATGGTTTATATATAAGGGCAGCTGCTTAAAGTAATATATGGGTAGCTGTCCTTTAATATAATGTAAATAGGGAGGAATTACAATGTACCCCAAAAAGATACTTATAGTAGGCGGAGTAGCAGGCGGAGCAAGTACAGCTGCCAGGCTGAGGCGTATGGATGAAGAGGCAGAGATAGTACTCTTTGAGAGAGGTGAATATATATCCTTTGCCAACTGTGGACTACCCTATTATGTGGGAGATATTATAAAGGATCGGGAAGCACTTTTTGTGCAGACTCCCCAGGGGATGAGTCGCAGATTTAATATTGATGTACGGGTAAATAGTGAAGTTATCCACATAGATAGCTATAAAAAGCAGGTAGAAGTATTGGATCATGTAACTGGGATAACATACGATGAATCATATGATAGGCTTGTATTATCCCCTGGTGCAAATCCCATAAAGCCATCTATACCAGGTATAGATAGGGAAAATGTATTTGTAGTGAGGAATATTCCCGATACATTTAGGATAACTAACTATATACAAAGGTATAGTCCTAAAAAGGCGGCAGTAATAGGTGGCGGTTTTATTGGCTTAGAGATGGCTGAAAATTTGATGTTAAAGGGTCTAGATGTATCCCTTATAGAGATGGCCAATCAAGTTATGCCCCCTATTGATTATGATATGGCTGCATTTGTACATCCATATATGAAACAAAAAGGCATAAGGCTTTACCTGTCCGATGGAGCTCAAGAAATAAAACACAATAACAATAAGACCATTATAAAACTCAGGAGTGGCGAGCAGGTTGAAGCAGATCTAATAGTATTGGCAATTGGCGTCAAACCTGATGTAACCCTTGCAAAGGATGCAGCACTTGAAATAGGACCAACAGGAGGCATAAGGGTAGATAAATATCTTAGGACTTCAGATCCTGACATATATGCTATAGGAGATGCTGTGGAAGTTATGGATTTTGTAAATGGTCACCCTGCCGTAATACCTCTAGCAGGTCCTGCTAATAAGCAGGGAAGGATCGTGGCCAATAATATTTGCGGAATAGAAGATGCCTATGATGGTACTCAAGGTACATCCATTGTAAAGCTTTTTGATATGGTAATTGCCTCAACGGGAAATAATGAAAAAATACTCAAAAAGTACGATATACCCTATATAAGATCATATACCCATTCTCCTTCCCATGCAGGTTATTACCCCGGTGCCGGCCTTGTGTCCATAAAACTTCTGTTTAGATCTGATGATGGCAGGATATTAGGTGCACAAATAATAGGAAGTGACGGAGTAGACAAGAGGATAGATGTGTTGTCAACTGCAATTAGGGCAGGCCTTACCGTATATGATTTAGAAGAGCTGGAGCTTGCATATGCACCGCCGTTTTCATCTGCCAAGGATCCTGTCAATATGGCAGGATATGTGGCAGCCAATATTCTAAAGGGGGATCATCCGGTTATATATTGGGATGAGATAGATGATCTTACAGATGAGCAGGTTATAGTGGATGTGAGGACGGGAGCTGAATATGGTCAAGGAGCTATACCCGGTGCATGGAATATTCCATTAGATACACTTAGGGATAGAATTGATGAACTGCCAAGGGACAAGGAAATAATCATATACTGCAGAGTAGGACTGAGGGGGTATTTAGCTGCCCGAATACTCATGCAGAATGGATTTAAGGTGAGAAACTTGAGCGGAGGGTATATAACTTATAAAATAACTCATTGAATATATGGCAATCAGAGGATTTTGCACCTATCTATAAAGGATAGGTGTTTTTTCTTGATTATGTTTATTGCTTATTATGAAGAACTGCATATTGATAAAAAAATGTCCATATGCAACAAAACTTATGTATTTTATAATAAAAATGAGGGCTGTATTATTTGTCTATATATCTGAAAATAAAAGGCAGGAGGTTTTAAATATGGTAGATAGACATAATTTAATTTTTATCATGACCGATCATCAAAGGGCAGATAGTATAGGTATGATTCAAGATGGAAAAGAAGTTACACCAAATTTAAATAAGTTTGCAAAACAATCTGTGAGATTTACTAGGGCTTATAATACATGTCCTTTATGTGTTCCAGCACGTACTGCTATTGCTACAGGGGAAAATCCTATTTCTAATGGAGTAGTACTTAATAAAGGACAGAGGGCCAAAAATTGCAAGACTATACATGAATATCTATATGAGGCAGGCTACAGGGTAGGCCATGTAGGTATACATCATATAATGCTTGAACCTGATTTAAAGGATAGAATTAAATTCACAACTTGGGTAGATGACAATAGTTATTTTGAGTATGCCGCTGATAGAGGAATTGATATGAAACGTTCATCACTTGATGAACGGGAAATTGAAGAACTGCATGGGTGTAAGTATGAAAAAAAACGGTACTCGAACGCTAGGACTTCTGTTTGGTCTTATACTTTAGAGAGCTTTAAGGATAATTATTTTTGCAGTAATGCTGTAGAATTTATAAAGCAAAATTATAATAAGGATCAACCGTTTGCCCTATTCTTGTATTTTTGGGCTCCACATCCGCCGCTTAAGGTACCAGAGCCGTATGCTTCAAAGTTTGATCCCCTTAATTTGAATTTACCACAAAACGTAGGAAAATTCTCAAAAAATTTACCTTCGAGCAGATTTAAAAGTGTTCCAGTACAATTGGCACAAGGTCTTACAATGGAAGAGTGGAGAAATGTTTGGGCTGCCCATCTTGGCCTTGTTAATTTAGCAGATGAGGCAATAGGGCGCATATTAAAAACGGTGGAACAAATGGGAATAGATGATGATACTATGATACTTTTTACAGTGGATCATGGAGATCATCTAGGTCAACATAATATGTACCAGAAGATGGAGATGTATGAACAGGCAATAAGGATTCCACTGTTATTTAAAGTGCCCAGTGTTGCTCCTAAAGAATTTGATATGCTAGTTAGCCATCTTGATATATTGCCAAGTATACTTGACCTGCTGAATATTGAAGTAACTCATCCTTTTGAAGGTGTTTCTTTAAAACATGCCATTATAGATGGAATTCCTCCAGGAGATAGATATCTTTATTGCCAATATTCAGGTAATCCTCAGATTGGAGATATACGTAGGGCTGTTATTACACAGCAATATAAATATATATATGATGGTACTATATATAGGGAACTTTATAATTTAAAAACTGATCCATTGGAAATGAATAACCTTGCAGATGAACCAGATTATAGAGATATAATAAATAAACTTCATCAACAATGCAAAAATTGGGGAGAGAGAAGTGGAGACTGGGTGGATTATTAAGATATATGCGAAATTTGACGAGTATGCATAATTTTATTTTATATGATTTCAGAAGATCTATACCTATAATTTAGGGAAATAGTTAATTGGAAAAATAGTGTGTATTTACAACAGTAAATAGAGATAATACAATATTAATACACAGATTATAGTAGCTACTTAATTAAATATCCTTTGAAAGGAGTCGAATATTTAATGGAAATGCCATCTTCTATTCAGAAACATTCGGATATAACAAGTTATAACAGGACATATAGGAAGACATCCAATATTGGAAAAACTTTAAAAAGGGATTATCAACTATATCTTTTAGCATTGCCTGCAGTTATATATTATGTAATATTTCACTATGTTCCAATGTATGGCATTCAAATTGCCTTTAAGGATTTTATTGAGGTAAAAGGTATATGGGGGAGTCCTTGGGTTGGTCTTAAACATTTTAGACGGTTTTTTTCTTCATTTCAATGTGGCAGATTAATAAAGAATACTTTAGGAATAAGCTTATATCAATTGGCAATAGGTTTCCCATTACCTATAATAATGGCTTTACTTCTAAATCAGACGCGTAATAAAGTTTTTAAGAAAACTGTCCAAACTGTAACCTATGCACCACATTTTATATCTGTAGTGGTTTTAGGAGGTATGTTGTATATATTCCTATCACCCAGAAGCGGGCTTATAAACTTTATTAGGATATTTTTTGGCAAGGAACCGATAAACTTCTTGGCTGAACCCCAATGGTTTAAGACAATATTTGTTTTATCAGGGGTTTGGCAGAATACAGGCTGGGGTACAATAATATATCTTGCGGCATTAGCTGGCATAAATCCAGAGCTATATGAGGTTGCAAAAGTTGATGGTGCAAGTAAATGGGGAATAATAAAAAATGTCGAACTGCCAGGGATAATGCCCACGGCAATAATAATGCTCATAATGAGATTGGGTAGTATAATGGATCTGGGTTTTCAGAAGGCCTATTTGCTACAGAACCCATTGAATGCAGAGTCTTCAGAAATAATATCTACGTACGTATATAAGGTAGGTCTTATACAGAGTCAATATAGCTATTCTGCTGCCATAGGACTTTTCAATACTGTGATAAATATTATATTACTTACTTTGGTTAATAAACTTGCCAGGGAAGTAAGTGAAACTAGTTTATGGTGAAGATTTCATGGAAGGGAGTGTAAGTTATGGCTAAAATAAGATCATCTAAAGAGGATATCATATTCGATATTATAAATTATATAATACTCGCTGTTGCCCTTATAGTCACTCTGTATCCCCTTTATTTTATTGTAATAGCTTCTATATCTGATCCTGTTGCTATAAACAATGGGAAAGTATGGTTAAGACCGGTGGGTGTTACGTTTGAAGGATATAGAAGGATTTTTAAAGATGAAATGATATGGACTGGATATAAAAATACTATATTATATACGTTGGTTGGGACAGCTATAAATGTTATGCTTACTATGATGATTGCATATCCCCTATCACGCAAAAATTTTTCAGGTAGAAGATTTTTAACCATTTTCTTGGTTATAACCATGTATTTTAATGGCGGACTTATTCCAACATATATAGTTGTTAAAAATCTGGGTTTAGTAAATAACTGGTGGGTAATGGTTTTGTTAGGCGCGGTTAGCACCTATAATGTAATTATTTGTAGAACTTTTTTACAAGCCAATATACCAGAAGAACTATATGAAGCAGCAGCAATAGATGGATGTTCTCATTTTAATTTTTTTATAAAACATGTATTGCCTTTGTCTAAAGCAATCATAGCGGTATTGGCATTGTATTATGGTATTGCCCACTGGAATGAATTTATGAAGGGACTTATATATTTGAGAGATGAAAAGTTATATCCCCTACAGTTGATATTAAGGGCCATACTTATTGAGAATCAAGCTAGAGATCAAATGATGGATGATGTTCAATATACCATGGAAAAACAGCAAGTAGGAGAGCTCATCAAATATGGAATTATTATAGTAGCAAGTTTGCCTGTTCTTATAATTTACCCATTTTTACAAAAGTATTTTGTAAAAGGGGTAATGGTGGGGTCTATAAAAGGGTGAATAATTCTCCTTTTATAATAAATAAAAATATTTAGGAGGGAAATTTTATGAAAAAGTATAGGCATTTATGTATTATACTTGCTTTGGTGATGCTAATTTCGTTGACAATTAGTGGTTGCAAAGGAAAAGATAAAGATTCAGAGCAAACTAATAAGGATAATGATATAGTAGAAGATAAAAAAGAGAAAGACGAAAAAAATAAAGAGGATACAAGCAAGACAGGGTATCCTATAGTAGATGAAAAAACTACTTTAAAAATTGTAAGCAGAAAAAGACATGATGTGAAAAATTTTGATGAGTTAAAATTTTTTGAAGATTTGGAAGCAAAGACGAATGTGCATATAGATTGGGAGGTCATACCAAATGAAGGCTGGGAGGAAAAGAAGGGTTTGATATTTGCCAGTGGTAGTTTACCCGATGCATTTTTTGGCAATGGCATAATTGATGATATTGCCCTTGTAAAATACAGCTCACAAGGTTTGATAAAGCCTATTGAAACGTATATTGATGAGTGTTGTCCCAACTTCAGTAAATTAGTAAAGGAGAATACAGAATATTTGAAGCTGATTACAGCACCGGATGGACATGTATATGGTATCCCTACAATTAGTGAAGCAGAACCGGATGTTTCTGCACCACTTTTTATTAATACTAAATGGCTTAAGGATTGCGGTAAGGATATGCCTACTACTACTGATGAATTTTATGATGTTTTAAAGACGTTTAAAGGCAAAGATCTGAATGGAAACAGTAAAAAAGATGAAATTCCATTTTCATTTAGATATGGGGATGCAAACACTGGTATGGACTCTCTTTTTGGGGCGTTTGGAGTGTTGGATAATAAAAGTCATCTGATGGTAACTGATGATGATGAAGTACAATTTACAGCGATACAGCCAGGATATAAAGATGCTATAAAATATTTCTATAAGTTGTCTTCAGAAGGGCTAATAGATAATGAAGCCTTTACCCATGATCTGCAGGTTATGACTTCAAAGATAAAAAACGATGAACATATTTTAGGAGCATTTTTTGGATGGAGTCTTAATTGGGCGTTTAATACAACGGATGTAGAATATGAACGGGTTGCCCCCTTAAAAGGTCCAAATGGAGATCAGATGTGGAATTGTGCAAAAACATCGGAAATATCCAACAAGACATCTTTCTGTATAACTTCAGCATGCAAAGAACCAGAGGTTGCAATGAGATGGGTTGATTTGATGTATGATGTGGATACTGCTGTTCAATCAAAATTTGGTTTAATAGGTTATTCACTTAAAGAAAATAGCAATGGGAAATTGGAATTTGCAAAGGCGCCAGAGGGTATGACAATAAACGAATATAAGCATCAGCATGTACCCGGGGTATCTGGTATGGGCGTATTTACTAAGGAGATGAGAGATAGATTTGAAGCTATGACCCCATCTCTAGAGGAAAAATATGAATTGGATAAGATATATGAACCTTATTTGCCTAAGAAAGTGTATCCAGATGTATTCTTTACATTGGATGAAGCAGAGGAAATATCTACGCTACAGACTGATATACTTGATTATGTGGATCAGATGTGTGCAAAATGGATTACACAAGGCGGTGTTGATGAAGAATGGGACGCCTATGTAAAGAGATTGGAAGGTATGGGATTAGATAAAATGATAAAGATCCGCCAGGATGCATATGACCGATTTTTAGCCGCTAAATAAAAAAGAATTCTAAAATAGTGTTATAGTCTATTGAGCCATCCTTTGATTAGTTTTGTTCTTTTTGAAGTTTGCTATGATAAAGTGATGGCTCAATTTGTCATTTAATATAAATAACAAATTTATGTCATAAAGGAGTATTGTATTAAAGGTTAGAAGGGAAGATCAGTTTATGAATAAAAACGGAAAATATCCTAATATGGTATTTGTGCTGCCAGATCAATTTCGTCGTCAAGCAATGGGGTTTTGGTCTAAGGAAGAGTATACAAATGTGTTAAATGGTACAAGTGATCCTGTGTATACCCCAAATATTGATAAGTTTGCTGATGAAGGCATAGTATTTAGTCAAGCTATAAGCATTCAACCTGTATGTAGTCCATACAGGGGTATGCTCATGTCCGGGAGATTTCCTCGGCAAAACGGTGTAAATTTAAACTGTAAGGCAGGACGGGATAGTAGTTTGAGAGAAGATATAGACTGTTTTACAGATATATTGGCAAAGGTAGGGTATAGCTTGGGGTATATAGGAAAATTACATCTTGATAAGCCTTTACCGCATTTTGATATGGAAGGAAAATATGTTGGAGAAGGTGGCGGATATTTTTCTGATGGTTCACCTGAAGGTGCAACAACTTGCTGGGATATGTATACGCCAAAAGGTCCAAAAAGACATGAAATAGACTATTGGTATTCATATGGTACATTTGATGTACATAAACATCCACATTATTGGGATAATTATGGGATAAAGCATGAAGTAAATATGTGGTCTCCAAAGCATGAGGCAGATAAGGCGATAGAGTATATAAAAAACACTGCAGGACAACGGGATCTCGAAAGGCCATTTTGTTTGTTTGTGGGTATGAATCCTCCGCATAGTCCGTATGATTCTGTAGATGACACTGATGGAGAGATGTATGAAAAGTATTATTCACCTTCAGTTGTAAAAGATATCTCAGATCTTTTGAATAGGGGGAATGTTACAGGAAACATTGCAAAGGACAAGGTAAGATACTATTTTTCTCATATTACAGGTGTGGATAGACAGTTTGGGCGTATATTAGATGCAATAGATGACTGTAAAATTACAGATAATACAATTGTGGTATTTTTATCTGATCATGGAGATATGATGGGGAGTCATAACCTTTTAACCAAGAATGTACCTTTTGAGGAATCCATAGGGGTACCGTTTATTATAAGATATCCGGATAAATTGGAACACAGAATAGAAGATCTATTGCTGACTCCCGTGGATATCATGCCTACCATCTTGGGACTTATTGGATTAAGGGAAGATATACCTGAAGATGTTCAAGGAATTGATTACTCTTCTTTACTTATATCTCCGGAATATTGTAACATTAAAAAGCCGGAATCTGCCCTCTATATTTTTGATGCAGAAGGGGATATACTACAGAGGGGATTGCGTACTAATAGATATACCATGGTCATTGAATGCAACATAAAATCCAATACAACAAATATTAAACTGTATGATAATATCCAGGATCCATATCAGATGCATAGTTTGGCATTAGGTGATATAAATAAAGAAACTATGTATTTTCTTGCTAAAGAATTGGGTTATTGGTTAAAAAAAGCAAATGATATATGGTACGAAAATAGGTTATGCTCAGATTTTATAAAATATCCGTAAGTATTATTATGAAAAGGCTTCATTTTTAAGAAAAAATTTTATATAATAAATATAGCAAATGCAATCGATTGTAGTGCACATAAAAAATAATAACATAGTGGGGGCATGTGTCAGTGAAAAAAATAAGCAGGCATGGTTATTCTTCACTGTTTTTCAAGTATCTAGTTTCATATATTGTTATCTTAACAATCTCGGTTATTGCAGTTACTGGAATTATGCGTGGTAGTTTTGTCAATATGTTTGATAAACAGCTTATAACAGATAATTTAAATACTCTCAATAGGCTCATGTATGTTATAGATAATCAGTTGAGTCAAATGCAAAAAACTGCATTACAGATAGAGATAAACAAGAATTTGAGACCAGTTAATCTAAATGATAATCCTACAAAGGTATTCACCGTAAAAAATGAATTGGCAAACTATGTTGCTACAAATAACTTTATAGAGAATATATTTTTATATTACAGAAGTGATGAATATATTTATTCATCATTTGGCTCATGCTCTACTACTATGTTTATTGACGATGTCTATAATTATGGTAGCTGGAATAAGATTACTTTTTATGAAGATATTAATTCAATTAGTAGTAATACCGTTTATTATTCCAACAATGCAGCAGGAAAGCAGAATAGAAATTTTATATTTTTATACCCGTTACCTGCAAATAGTATGCACCCATATGCTACTTCTTTATTTATCGTACCGGAAAAATCGTTTAAGAATATAATGAAGAGCACCTTAAAGGATTGGACAGAGAATACTATTATATTGGATAATGATAATCGTATTATTACTTCAATAAATGATAATGAATATATATATACAGAGGAATTTTCTAAAGCAGTAGAAACATTGGGAAACTCTAGGAAGGTTAAAAATTTAAATATAGATGGAAAAAAATACCTACTGTTTTCTATATATTCGGATAATACTAGTTGGAGATATATATCGATAGTTCCAATTTATAAGACTAGAGAAGAGATTTCTAATATGCAAATGAAATTAATATATAGCATTATCTTAGTATGGGTATTTGTAGGCATAATTGCATATTTTATTTCAAGATTGAATTATAGGCCTATAAAAAATCTTGATGCATATGCAAAGATGATATGGAGCGGTAATAAAGAGGGCTTAAATGAGGTAGAGACGGTTAAAGAAACGTTGAAATTTTTGTCGGATAAGAATATACAACTGGATCAAAAATTAAAAAGTGAGGAAATTGCACGAAACGAGCATCTACTTACCAAGATTTTAAAAGGAGAGATAGGTACTGTTTATGAAGTTAATCAAAAGGGAAGAGATATAGGTGTTATATTTACTAAAGATAACTATAGAGTAAGCATGCTAAAATTTAGCTATGGTTCAGATATACTTTGCAATATTAAAGGGAATGTTATAAAATTTATTGAGGAGTCATTGCCCAATCAATGTGAGGCATATATAAGAGATCATATAGATGGTGATAAGGCATCTCTGATAATATCATATGCACAGGAAGATGAAAAAAACATACTAAAAGCATTGGATCAAATAAAGGGATCCATAAAGGAAAAATGGAATATAGTACTTACGATAGGAGTGGGAGGGGAGTATAATTCCATACATGATATTCCAAAATCATACATCGAGGCATGTACTGCACTAGATTTTAGATTTGTAAAAGGGAATAGCACTATCATATTTTATGAAGAAATGACAAAAGAACAGAGTAATTGTAATTCATATCCACATGAAGATATAGCTAAACTAGAGGTATTTATAAAACAAGGGGATACAGATAATATAGAAACTATTTTAGGCAGATTGATTGATTTTATTAAAGATCAAGATACACCAATATTCATTGCAAGGAGAATCTGCTATGATATCATAAATATTGTAATGCGTACTATGAATGAGATATACAAAGAATTTGCATTTGTAAATGCAAAATATCCGGATGTATTTGCGCTTAGAGAGTTTGAAACAGTTGATCAGTTTGTAGATATAATAAAGATCATATGCTATGATATTTGCAATTATGTGAAAGAAAATCAGTATAAAAAATGTGAACAAATGCTTAGAAATATACTTGATTATATAGATGAGAATTATACCCATTGTAATTTTTCTATACAGAATATGGCAGATCGGTTCAATATGTCTACATCTGGTATTAGCCAATATTTCAAAGATCAAACCGGACAGAATATTCTTGATTATGTTTCATACTTGAAAATAGAGAAGGCTAAAAAGCTATTGATGGAAACTGGCATACCTGTAAAAGATGTTTGTAAGGATATAGGTTATTACAATGTGTCTAGTTTTATAAGGCGTTTTAAACAGATGACAGGGTTAACACCAGGAGAATATAGAAAAAATAATGTGATATGAGAAGGTATTTTAAAAAAAACATAGAATATATAATGTATACAAACGTTTGCACAAACGATTGCCTATACTAAAAAAGGGGGAGATCAAGTGGCAATTACATGTGGATTGGAGAATCAGGCATATAAATATGTATATGGTGTTTATAATAGATGGATCCCACCATTTGATCCTGATAAGGAAATGCACATAACCTGTGGGAAAAATGATTGGAGTGCAGTACAGCTATTGCTCTATTCAGAGAAAGATATGATGGTATGTGTAAACGAGGATTCATGTTTTTATGAGCGGGGTCCCATCGATATAGTAAGGGTTATGGTAGATGTACCCGGAATAGACAGGAACGACATAGATGTAAAATTAATAGGTCTTATAAAAGACGATGATAGGCAGGAAAAATCTGATGTGCTCCTTGATACGCCATTTATATATGTACAATCAAGAAAGGTTCAGCCGGTCTGGATAGAGATAAAGATCAGCAAGGAGATGAAACCAGGCGTATATAAACCTCAGATAAAAGTGTTTTCAAGGCAGATGTTTGAGGATGAAAAGCTAATAAGGACATTGAATTATACAATTAATGTAGTAGATGTAACTATAAATGATGAAAAATCTTTTTATTTAGATCTATGGCAGCATAACTCTAATATAGCAAGAAAATATGATCTATCACTATGGAGCGGTAAACATTTCGAGATAATGGAGAATTATATAAAGACTATGGCAGATTTAGGACAAAAATCTATTTCTGTAGTGGTATCCGATATCCCGTGGTCAGGGCAGAATTCTGCATATATTGCTACTTCTCCATCTAATATGTTTGAATATAGCATTGTAAGAATTGTATTGAATAAAAATGGTGAATGGCAGTATGATTTTAGCTCACTAAATAGATATATAAAACTATGCATGAAATACGGTATTGATCAGGAAATAGAGGTATTTGGTCTTATAAACATATGGGTAAATGAGGATGCAGGATATAGTAAGGTTATAGAGGATTATGATGATGGTATCAGGATACGATATTTTGATGAGGCATCGGGAACCTATAGGTACATGAAAAGGAAGAGTCAACTGGCAGACTATATAAAAAAATTAGAGCAAAACTTTATTGAAAATGGTTGGATTGAAAAGGTTAGAATATTAGGCGATGAACCTAGTGATTTAGAAATATTAAAGAATAGGTTGAGGGAGATAAAATCTATGGCCCCTTCCTTCCAGTTTAAGATATGCATAAATAATGTTTCTGTAATGGAGGAAAACCTACCGGGAGTGGTAGATTATGTACCCAAGCTTATGTGCATATGCCATGATTACGACAGAGCCATGAGAATAAAAGAGGATATAGATGGAAAATTGTTATTCTATCTATCGTGCTGGCCTAAGACGCCCAATACCTTCATATGTTCACCTCTAATTGAGAGCAGGATAATACCATGGCTGACACTATACATGAAATTTGATGGATTTCTAAGATGGGCATATACGGCATGGCCTGATGATCCATTAGAAGAAATTTCATATAGATATCCAAGATGGCCGGCTGGTGATACATGCTTTGTATATCCTGGGAAGGATGGCAAACCGCTGTTGAGTTTGAGATATAAGAATCTACAGAGGGGGATAAGGGATTATGAAATCTTTCAAGCATATATAAGGCAAAATGGTAAAGAAGCATTGAATGATAGGATGAGAAAGGTTTTTTACTGGGAAACAAATAGCGTATTCCATCCCGATTCCAAAAAGAAAGCTGAGGATCTTTATGCATTGGATTATGAAAGCTATGAACAGATAACTGGTAATATATTGAATGATCTCCAGAAAGACAGATAAATCATCCTTTAAAAATGTACGGGGAGCTGATCGGATGAATATAAACAAAAATAATTGTATTATAGATATTAAAATAGATTATGCTGAAGAAGCCAAGGCATTTAGACATTTTTATAATGCAGTGGGATATGCCAATGTAGATTATACTTATACAGCACCTACTAAAAAGATGTACGATTATCTTTCATCTTTTAATAATCATTTTAAGTATATGAGAATGCATAATATCTTAACCGCCCATGGTAAAGGGGATTATTACAGACTATATCACGATATACCCTATGGAGACCCTCCGGGAGATGGCAGGTATGTAGATGGAGGCGATTCAGTAGTTGACATATCAGATGGAAAATTACGATTTAATTGGACAGCAGTGGACAGGATATATGATATCTTGATAGAGCATGATATTTGTCCCATTGTAGAGACTGTATTTATACCCCATTGTATACAAAAAAGTCGCAAGTTTTGGTATATACCAAATGATTTTAATATGTGGGGTGAGATATTAAAGGAATTTATAATACACGTTCAAGGGCGATATGGAACGAACGAGGTAGAAGATTGGTATTTTGAGGTATGGAACGAACCGGACAACCGGCAGGGTTGGGTGGATGATCCTAGTACATTTCTTGCCCTATATGACTATATGGAACATGCCATTCATTCTGTAAATCCAAATCTCAAGGTAGGTGGCCCAGCTACCAAGCAGTGGGATGAAGGATATGATATATTCAAAGCTTTTTTAGAACATTGTGCAAATGGACTCAACTATGCTACTGGACAATTTGGTACTCGGCTGGATTTTATATCGGTCCATTGTAAAGGAGGGTATCCAAGAAGTACCTACAATCCTTCTACAGAAGTGATGTTCAATAGTCTAGATAGGTATATAGACATTGTAAAAGAGTATCCTCAGTTTAAAGATCTTGAATTCTTTAATGATGAGTCAGATGTGGTATGGAATGGTAATGAGGGTATATGGAGTGAGAGCTGGTTTAATTTTCGTAATACCCACTATTTTCCTGGATTCGTATGTAAGATGGTAAATGCCTATTGTAAGATAGTAGAGGATAGGCATGATATGAACTTATCTATAGTGTGCAGCGACAATTGCCATCTACAGTGGGAAAGATTCTTATTTAGCGGGAATAGATCCCAGTTTACCCCTTTAAATAGATATCCATCTACTGATTTAATAAAGAAACCCGTGTTCAATTCATATGTACTTTTGAGTAGACTTGGAAGTCAGAGGTTGCCTACAAAATCTAAGGCGGAAGGGTTTGGCAGGAAATTTGGAGTATTGCCTACAAAAGATGGAGATATACTCTCTATTATGGTATGGAATTTTGAAGATGGTATAGAAGATCATGTGAATGACAGAACTATAAGGCTATATATAGAAAATACAAACATAAAAGGAAAATACAGATTGGTTCATTATAGGATAGATGATGAACACAGCAATGCCTACAGCATATGGTTAAAATTGGGTAGACCTTCATCACCTTCCATAGATGAAATTAAGATGATCAGGGAAGGAGAGGGCTTACAACTCTATGAGCCTGTAAAAGATGTGGCTTTAGATGGAGATATGGAGTTAGAATTTTATATGCCTATGCATTCAGTTTCCCTATTATTGTTTTTACCATTCAATATACAAAAACCATGCGTACCATCCTGCCTAAATGGAAGATATGAAAAGGGGTTCAATGAAAATCCTCAAGTATTCTTAAAGTGGAAGCCTAATAAAGAAAAGGATTTCCTATATTACAGGATATGGAGGCAAGCTAAAGGGCAAGGGGATTATGAGATTATATCCGATAATATGAGTATTAATACTGCAGTATATATAGATATGGATGTGGAAAAAGATTGCTCATATTCATATAGAGTACAAGCACTTAATGCTTCTATGGTCAGCAGTGAGTTTTCCGATGCTATAGATATTCAAATTAAATAGAGATTGGAGGTATTAAAAATGGCTACAAAGATGCAGATGGCAGAACTTGAGCTAGTGGATAAAGGAACACCAAACTCCCAGATGGTAGCAGTGCTTAATAAACCATTTGACATTTCCGTGCATTATGCTCAGATTCCTGAGCCTAATGATGATGAAATAAGGATAAGGATAAAATGGGTAGGCATATGCGGTTCGGATCTGGAGGCATTTAGAGGTAACAGGGCACCGGAGTTTATAACTACCCCGGCTCGTCTTGGACATGAAGTGGCGGGTATAGTAGATAAGGTAGGCAAGAATGTATTAGGTATAAAGGCGGGAGATAGGGTTACCTGCAGGTATGTATGGGGTGCATATGCTCAATATATCGTATGCAAGCCATTTAATGTCAAGGTAATGCCCAAGGATTTTCCCATGGAGGCCGTAAGTCTTATAGAGGTATTACCAGGCATTATTCATGCTGCAGAGATAGGGAAAATAGATCAAACCAAAAATGTCCTTATAATGGGTCAGGGGGTAAGCGGACTTATAATGACACAAGTTGTCAAATTATATAGTCCTAAAAATCTGGTTGTTACCGATTTATATGATAAAAAGTTAGAACTATCAAAAGAGTATGGTGCTACACATACCTATAAGATGCCTAAAGAAAATATACCTACTATGGAGGTAGTAGGTAAAGATTTTCCAGATGGATTTGACGTGGTAATCCCATGCCTCCTTGAAGGTAATGGTATGATAGATGCAATAGACTGCTGTAGCATGGGCGGGCGAATTGTCATGTACGGGTGTATAGGTATGTGTACTAAGCCAATAGATTTTTTTAAAGTGCATAGAAAACGAATAGATATATATTCTACAGAGCCTAAACGTGATATAGACATGAGAAATTACTTTGAAAAGGGTATAAATATGGTGTTAGATGGATTAGTAAATACTTCACAGCTAGTAACCCATAAAATTCCACTTTGTAGAATAGATGAGGCATTTAGTATAAGAAATAATCCCGACGATGAAACTATACATGTTTTAATAGATTGTGAAAAATAAATGAGGAGGATGTATATGAAAAAACCTAATATTTTACTTATAACAAGTGATCAACAGCATTACAATACCATAGGTGCTTTTAATAAAGAGATTTCAACGCCTAATATAGATAAATTAGTCAGTGAAGGAACTACATTTGATAGGGCATATTGCCCCAATCCCACCTGTACGCCTACACGGGCATCTATAATAACGGGTAGATATCCCAGTCAGCATGGTGCATGGACATTGGGGACCAAACTTCCTGAGACTGAGCATACTGTGGGAGAGGATTTTATGGAGGCAGGTTATCGCACTGCACTTATTGGTAAGGCACATTTTCAGCCTACAAGGTCTACTGATGAATATTCGTCCATAGAGGCTATGCCAAAACTTCAGGACTTAGATTTCTGGAGAGGATTTAATGACGTATTTTACGGTTTTGAACATGTGGAACTGGTGAGAAATCATACAGTGGAATATTTAGTAGGTCAGCACTATGCCCTATGGTTAGAAGAGCGATGTGAAAACTGGAGAGATTATTTCTGGAAACCTACAGGTAATATGGAGATGATTACTCCACATAAATGGCCTATACCTGAGGAATACCATTATGATGCATGGATAGCAGAGCGTACTAATGCTATGCTTCAAGAGTACAAGGATAATGACGAAAATTTCTTCCTATGGGCTAGTTTCCCCGATCCCCATCCTCCATACTGTGTACCTGAGCCATGGGATACCATGTATGATCCTGATAAGCTGACAATTCCATCTATGAAGGCGGGAGAACATGATAATAATCCACCACATTTTAGACTGACACAGGAAGAAAATCCTGATTTTACACCTTATAAGGAGACAGGATATGGATGCCATGGATTTCATTCGCATCTGGTAGATAAAGAGCAGCTAAAAAAAGACATAGCGGTATATTATGGCATGGTCAGTCTAATGGATAAATATATAGGTAAGATACTAGAGAAATTGGATGAATTGGGGCTTAGGGATAATACAATAGTTGTATTTACCACCGATCATGGTCACTTCTTTGGGCAACATGGCTTAACTGCAAAGGGTGCTTTTCATTATGAGGATATGATAAAAGTGCCCCTTATAGTGAGATATCCAAACCATGTACCGGCTAACAGGATATCGAGCGCCATGCAATCACTTGTGGATCTTGCACCTACATTCTTGAGCTTTACCGACATAGATATACCTAGGACTATGACGGGGGTGGATCAAAAGGATGTATGGACAGGGGCTTGTAATATGGCTAGAGATCATATTATATGTGAAAATCATCACGAGCCTACTACTATACATTTGAAAACCTATGTAGATGATCGGTATAAGATCACGGTATATTATAACAAGGAATATGGAGAACTATTTGATCTAAAGGAGGATCCGGATGAACTCAATAATCTCTGGGAGGATCCGGAATATAAGGATATAAAATCTGAATTGCTGCTTAAATTTATATGGGCAGAGCTTGGTAAGGAACCTATGTGGATGCCAAGGATAATGGGAGCCTAAAAAGATTAAGGATAGGGTGAAAGTTTGCCCTATCCTTTTTTGTGATCAACAGTGTTGGGATACTTTAGGATGCTACGGACAAAAGCTTCCAGTTACTCCAAACTTGGATCAAATGGCTATGGTGGATATATGTATGACAAAGATATGAATAAGGTGGAGTTTAGTGGATATAGGGCTGATGCAGTGACTGATTTTGCATTAGATTATCTGCAAAATAGAGATAAGACCAATCCATTTTTCTTATTTCTTTCTTATATAGAACCTCATCATCAAAATGATCGAAATAGATATGAAGGCCCGAAGGGTTCTAAAGAGCGATTTAATGGTTTTGAAGTTCCAGGTGATCTGGTGGATACAGAAGGGGACTGGCGTGAAAACTATCCGGACTATCTTGGATGTTGTGCTAGTATAGATTGGAATGTAGGACGTTTACGCGAGGAATTAAAAAGGCAAGGAATAGCTAAAGATACTGTAATAGTATATACTAGTGACCATGGATCCCATTTTAAAACTCGAAATAGTGAATATAAGAGGTCCTGTCATGAGGGGAGTATTCGAATTCCATTATTGGCATATGGCCCAGGTTTTGAAGGTGGTAGGATAGTACATGAATTGGTGAGTTCTATAGATATTCCGCCTACTCTATTAGCTTGTGGAGACATCGACAAGCCCCAAACCATGAGAGGACGATGCCTTCAAGAGTTGGTTAATGGCAAAGCTGTAGATTGGCCGCAGGAGGTATATATACAAATAAGTGAAAGCCAGGTAGGCAGGGCTATCAGGACAAAAAGGTGGAAGTATTCTGTTTGTGCCATAGATAAGGATGGTTGGAATGACAGCTGTAGTGATGTGTATGTAGAAGAATTTCTCTATGATTTGGAAAAAGATCCTCATGAACGGAATAACCTTGTCGGTTGTAGTGAATATAGAGATGTTTGTGATAAACTGATGAGTATACTGAAAACACGTATGGTAGAGGCGGGAGAGAAAGGGGCAAAAATTATTAAAGTAGAAAATTAATAAAAGATGTTATATGTTCAAATACGAAAAAAGTATTAAAGCAGCTATAAATATAAAAATAATTTTCTAGTTGCTTTATTTTTTATTTCTAAATTGCAATATTAAATGCAACACTTTTTGAGAAAATCATACTTATCCATTTACTTCCTCTTGTCAAGGGGAGGGTGGAGATTTTCGAGTGTATACGAGAAAATACTACCCAACCTTGACA
>NZ_RXHQ01000017.1 GCF_004138105.1 Xylanivirga thermophila
CGTTGTCAAGGTTGGGTAGTATTTTCTCGTATACACTCGAAAATCTCCACCCTCCCCTTGACAAGAGGAAGTAAATGGATAAGTATGATTTTCTCAAAAGTGTTGCATTTAATATTGCAATTTAGATTTAAAAATTTTTTAAAAAATTTTTAAAAAATGGGTTGACTGTAATTGGAATTATTGGTAATATAAATACGGAGTCTATGTCGAATTTTGTATTTATATAATGGAGGGAGAAAATGATGAAATCAACAGGAATTGTAAGAAAAGTAGATGAATTAGGAAGGGTGGTTATTCCAATCGAGCTTAGGCGCACACTTGGAATAGAGCAAAAAGATGCCCTTGAAATTTATGTAGACGGAGAACAAATAATACTTAAAAAGTACCAACCTGCTTGTATTTTCTGTGAAGATGCAAGGGATGTACAGGTTTACAAAGGCAAAAACATCTGCAAAAATTGCCTTGCAGAGCTTAAAGAAAAGGACATATAATTATTAAACATCTAAATTCGACATTTTTCTACAAAAGCAGCGAAAATCGCTGCTTTTTTATTTATCTTTTATATCCGAAATTCCAATTCCGTATTTATAAACCTGGCTTTTAGGAATCCCCCTATCCTTAGCCACCCTCTTTATTGCATCCTTCTTGCTAATACCCATGGATATGTAATCCTTTATATGCTCCTCTATGCTTATATCATCAAAAGAATTTTCTTTAGTATCCTCTGCCCCTTCTATTACCAGAACAAATTCACCCTTAGGCGGTTTTTGACTGAAATACTCTAGTGTACCTTCAATATCCATCCTAAGCACTTCTTCATATACTTTTGTAAGCTCCCTTACTACTGCAATCGGCCGATTCCCAAGCATATCCTTCAGATCCTTTAATGTCCTTAAAAGCCTATGTGGGGCTTCGTATAGTATAATGGTCCGTTTTTCGTCCCTTATCTCTTCTAGACGAGTTTTTCGCTCTTTTTTATCTACAGATAAAAAACCCTCAAACACAAATCTATCTGTAGGCAGCCCTGATAGCACCAAAGCGCTTATACCTGCACTAGCACCAGGTATTATGGTAGTAGATACCCCATTTTCATATGCCATGATATTTAGGTCATACCCTGGATCAGATATACCGGGCATCCCTGCATCGGTGACCAAGGCCACATTATAGCCATCCTTCAAAAGTTCTACTATATGCTCTCCGCTTTTTTGTTTGTTATGCTCATGATAACTTATAAGGGGCTTTTGTATATCAAAATAGTTAAGTAGCTTTATGGTACGACGGGTATCCTCAGCTGCTATATAATCAACCATCTTCAATACCTTTAAAGCCCTAAGTGTTATATCATCAAGATTGCCTATGGGAGTTGCACATAGGTATAGCATTCCTTTACTGCTGTCCATTATAATTCACCTTGCTTTTCATATCTATTCCATATATTTTGCACAATTGAGGTGTATAGTTGCCCTCCTCATCATATATAAAAAGGGGCGGGAGGCAGTCAATAGATGGTTTACCTCCAAGTATACCTTCTATAAGCACCAAACTTGGAGGCTTCGACTGATTTTTATGCACCATCTGTATGCGTTTGGGCTCAATATTGTACTCACGCATTCCACATACTATATCAATAAGTCTATCTGGCCTATGAACCATAGAAAATCTCCCGCCAAACCGCAAAAGGCGACTAGCTGCTGATATTACATCCTTAAGCGTGCATAATATTTCATGGCGGGCTATAGCCTTTTTATCATTTGGGTTTACTATGCCACTGCCTACCTTTTTGTATGGTGGATTGGATACCACCACATCAAAGCTACCAGCTTCCAAATATGCGTGGGCAATCTTTATGTCACCTTCCGATATATCCACCCTATCCTCAAGTTCATTTAACGCTACACTACGTCTAGCCATATCCACCATATCATGCTGTATCTCTATTCCACGTATATACCTAGCATTGGTTTTGCCGCATAGCAATATGGGTATTATCCCCGTCCCAGTCCCTAGATCAGCCACCATATCGCCGCTATTTACCCTTGCAAATGATGATAGGAGTATGGCATCGGTACCAAAGCAAAACTTTGACTTATCCTGTATTATCCTAAGCCCTTTGAGTTGCAAATCATCTATTCTTTCCCCATCTTTCATTATCAATTCCATAGTTAGTTTTTACTCCTGTGCAAGTTTTATAAAGGCCTCCATCTGTTTCTTATCAATGAAGGGACCTACTCTAACATATCGAATAGTACCCTCTTTGTCAATAATAAATGTGGTAGGTATACCGGAGAGAGGATATATTTGATTATACCTTTGGGCTATATGACTATCCTCATCAAGTAATACAGGGAAGGTGTATTTTTGCCTTTCAATAAATTTAGACACGCCACCTTTAGCCCGTTTAACATCGTCTCCCCCTTTCAATTCTATATTTGTAGAACTTATTGCTAAGACTGCTGCATCCTTATCTACATATTCATGATGCAATTCCTGCATATGTGGCATTTCTGCCTTACAGGGAGGACACCATGTCGCCCAGAAATTTAAAAATACTACCTTGCCATTATAATCGGATAATTTAACGATATTACCTTCCAAATCCTTCAGTTCAAAATCCTCGATAGGCTCATCTATCACAAGATAGTCATACCCTTCTAAAAGATCTGCAGTATCTTTATTATCGTTATCCTGCTGGTCTAGTTCCATATCTTTATCCCTATTATCCTTTTTCCCAGAAGTACACGCTATAAGCCCCATCATCACCACTATAATCATTAACATTATAAAAAACTTTGTATGCTTTTTCATGAATAGATCACCTCTCATATATTTCGTTAAATTATGCCAATAAGCATCAGCACCCCTAATAATATAAGTACAATGCCGCTTATAAGCTTTATGGTACCCATATATTTATATAATCCCCTTATATGCCCCCATATAATATCGAGCATTAAAGCGATCAGGATAAAGGGGAGCGCAAGTCCAAGTGCATATACAGCCAAAAGACCCATTCCGAAAGAAACGGTAGCAGCATTTCCTGCCATTATAAGCACAGATGCAAGTAGTGGTCCTACACAGGGTGTCCAACCAATGGAAAAGACCAATCCCATTAAAAATGAGGAAGCAAAGCTTATACCCTTTGGCATCACATTTAAACGCTTTTCATAGTTTAAAAATGGTATAGGCACCAGACCGGACTGAAAAACGCCAAAAAATATTACAATAATACCACCTATCTTTGATATTACATATCGATGTTGCTGCAAAAATCTGCCTACAGATGTGGCCACAGCCCCTAAAACGATAAACATCAATGAAAAACCTGCTACAAATCCTATGGAGTTTATAATAAGCCTCTTACGACCTTGAGCATCATCTATAATATCCTGAGCCGACTGCCCTGCCAAATAAGTAATATACGCAGGTATAAGCGGAAGTATACATGGAGATAGAAAAGATGCCAAGCCCTCAAAAAAAACAGCGACAAAAGTTAGACTTCCTTTCATTAGCAAACCTCCCAGTTAATATTTTCCATACAAATATGCGTATTGTTCTTCTCTTCCATTATGTTATAATAAATTGATTGGAGGAAATACATCATGGACAAAGTAACTATTTTTTGCATATTGTGTATATGGATTTCGCCATTTACTGCTCCAATTGCAGTTATAATCTTTTTTAAGTCATTTATAAACCAGTTATGGAGTGGTAACACAAAAATTATTGTAAATTCATCGTTCTTTGCCCCAGGCATGCTATTTTTGGCATCCAGTCTGTTGGGAGCAATAATATGTAAAAATTACATAAATATAATAGCCACCCTAATTATAATATTAGCCTATATCATATTTGGCGTATATGTAGAATATTCTCTAAAGGAAAATCAAATTATTCCCCTTATAAAAATTATGATTTTCCTAAGCTTTATAAGTGCCATAATAGGGTTTCTACAAAAGGCATTTATCTCTCTAGTACAGGATCGTATAATATCTACGTTTTATAATGCAAATTATTATGCCTACATCTTGGAAATAATATTTATACTGACTTTAAGTATCTACCCCCATATTAAATCTAGAAATGAAAAGTTAATTATGTGGGTAATAAATCTTCTAAATATAGTTGCCCTATACCTTACCGGCTGTCGTACTGCCATATTTGCCGTTGCAGTAGCTATTATATTTTATTTTGTGATCACTAAAAATCGCACCTTTATCATATTTACTGCATGTATGCTTTTTGCAGGACTAATAAGTATATATATAAACCCAAATTTAATTCCTAGGTTCAGCGTAATTGGTAAAAATATTGATCAGCGTAGGCTTTACTGGAATGTAGCCATAATAGGCATAAAGGAAAATCCATTATGGGGGCGGGGCTTTTTATCATTTCTATGGTTTGCACCGAAATACGGAGTATATGCCCCCCACTCACATAATATGTACTTAAATCTTTGGCTTGAATTTGGCATCTTAGGCATAGTATCTATAATTTGGATGTTTGGACGTGTCATAAAGAGCTGCCTTTTCTGCATAAAAAATAGCAGCTACCCGCAAATTGGGGCAGCTGTACTCTCTATACTTGTAGCCTCCCTTATACATGGCATTACCGATATCACCATGATAGGAGCTCAAACATCCCTTATATTTCTGACAGTAATAGTAATACCTTTTGTGATAGAAAAGGCAACAAAATCACCTGGCCCCTTGTCCAGTGAAAACGACACCAATAGTACGCCATAATATCCATATATCCTCTTTAAATGACAGGCGTTCTATATACTTTAGATCATATTCCACCGTCTCACCAAGGGTAAGCTCACCCCGCCCCATTACCTGGGCTAGCCCTGTAATTCCCGGCTTTACATTCAACCTCTGCCTATGATAACCGGTATATCTATAAACCACTTCAAAAATCTCCGGGCGGGGGCCTATGAGACTCATATCACCCTTTATTACATTCCATAGCTGGGGCAGCTCATCTAAACTCGTTCTGCGAAGGAATGCACCTACCCCCGTTATCCTACCGTCATCCTCGCTTTGAAATATAAATTCATCCAGTTTTTCCTGATCTATATTGAGTTTAAATCCCCTATCAGCACCCATTGTCATAGTACGAAATTTATATATTATAAATGGATTGCCATAAAGCCCTGCCCTTTTTTGCTTGAATATAACAGTCCCTTGAGAATCACATTTTATTATTATACCAATTATGATCATAATCGGAAGTAAAATTATAAATACAGGTATAGCAATTAACAGATCAAAGATTCTCTTGCCAATTCGCACATAAAATCCCGGTTCAGGCCCTTTTCCCATATTTTTCTGCGATGTCTCTAACGGCATCAATGACATAGCAAACATCCTCCTGTGTCATCTTGGGATATAAAGGCAGAGAAATTATACGCCTGTATATATCTTCTGCTACTGGAAAATCTCCCGCCTTATAGCCATACCTATCCCTGTAATATGGATGAAGGTGAATAGGAATAAAGTGCACGCTAACCCCTATATTTCTTGCCTTTAGCTCCTCTATAAAGGCATTCCGATCTATATTTAGACTATCCTCATTTATACGTATCACATACAAATGCCATGCATGGCGTCCATAATTCTTTACATAAGGCACCTCTATAGCATCCATGTCTCCAAATGCATCGTTATACATCCTAGCATACAACTCCCGCCTCTTCTGAAACTCCTCCAATCTATCTAGTTGATGTAGTCCTAGAGAGGCCTGTATATCGGTCATATTATACTTATAACCCGGATATTCTACCTCATAATACCATGATCCAGTATCCGAATACCTATTCCATGCATTCCTGCTCATTCCATGGAGGCTCATAACCCTTGCCCGTTCTGCCAGTTCATCATCATCGGTAACTAACATGCCACCCTCTCCGGTAGTAATATTCTTAGTGGCATAGAAACTAAAGGATGTAGTATTACCTATAGTACCTATATTTTTTCCCCTATAGGTTGTATATAATGCATGGGCTGCATCCTCTGATACAAAAAGATTATGACGCTTTGCTATATACATTATATCGTCCATATCGCATGCCTGACCTGCATAATGTACAGGCACAATGGCCTTTGTCCGGTCCGTTATTTTCTCCTCTAGCTTGTTTGGATCCATATTTCCAGTTAGAGGATCCACATCCACCAATACCGGCCTTGCACCAGTGTGTATTATAGTATTTGCAGATGAAGCAAATGTAAGGGTGCTTGTTATAACCTCATCTCCCGAACCTATCCCTGCAGATAAAAGGGCCAAGTGCAATCCTGCAGTACATGAATTTAATGCTATTGCATTTTTGCAGCCTATAAACTCACAAAATTTTTTCTCCAGCTTGTCCGTTTTAGGTCCCTTGCTAATCCAACCAGATTTTAATGTATCCACTACTTCATCTATCTCCTGCTGCCCTATTGTTGGAAGGGCATATGGCAAAAAATCATCACGTTTTCTAAAATTATTCACTCTTTTATTCCTCCATATATGCTATCTTTCCTCATCTAGTTAAACCATTATGCTTATCAGATTGCATGCCTCGCCCCTGCATTACACAAAAACGCCAAAGTCCATCTAAAAAGCCTAGTCCATAGCTAAAATGCAGTATGAAAAAGGCAAATATAAGCATAAAAAAATATTTCCAGCCTTCCCTTGTGCATATAATGGACGCAGATATAATATTCCCCATCCCATAGCTTATACATATTAAAAACAATAACCACCTAAAGGGCGTATAAAAAAAGGATATAAAAGCACTCACTAAAAGTCCCATCACAAATGCCATAGGTATAAGGCTTCTCAAACTAGGCACCTGATGATGCTTTTTTATCACCTTTACCTTCCAAAAACCATATTGATAATACTGTTTCCACAGCTTTCCAAAGGAGGACCGGGTATAATAAAACGATCTTATAAAAGGACTTAAAAGTATCTTACCTCCCGATTTTACAAGGCGGAAATTAAGCTCATCATCTTGATTTCTTACAAGCTCCTCATCAAATAGCCCTATCCGTTCAAACACCTCCCGCCTATATGCTCCAAATGCCAACGTATCCACAAGCTGTTCCTCCTTGGAATACCTAAACTTAGCATTTCCTACCCCAAATGGTGAACTCATGGCAAGGGATATGGCCTGGGACTTATAATCCTCATTTATACTCTCAATAGGGCCACCTACACAATCTATATAGGGCTTCTTATTTAGAATATCTACTGCATTTTTAACAAAATCCCTATCCATATAGCTATGCCCGTCCATACGTATTATAATATCACCCAAAGACCTTCGTATGCCTATATTCATGGCAGTTGGAGCAGTCTTTTTAGGATTATCCAACAAACTCACGTTAGAAAACTTAGTCAGATATTCATCTTGTATTATCCCCCTTGTATTATCATCGGACATACCGTCAATTACCAATATCTCCATACATTCACGGGGATAATCCTGGGACAATATGGAGTCTAAACACTCCCTTATATGCACCTCTTCATTCCTAATGGGTACTATCACCGATACCTTCATGCTGTCCCTCCTTTATAAGCCTTTCATACACCGATAAAAGCACATACTCCTGGTCATACCAACTGTATTTTTTTTCATATGCCCGCCTGGATTTTAACCCCATATTATATAGACGTTCAGGTACCCTTAAAAGTTCTGTTATCGTCATTCCTATATCCCTAGGATCAACAGGATTTACTACTACTCCACAATCATCTCCCTCTACTATAGATCTCCAAAGTGGAAAATCGGAGCATACTACAGGTAATCCCGCAGCCATGTATTCAAACATCTTAACAGGCAGCGAAGTAATATACTGCTCTGCCGGCTTTAAACATACCAAGCCCATATGACTGTCATTTAAATAGTCATATATCCTGTCATGTCCTACCCTGCCAGTAAAGGCTACATTGCGGTCATGAGCCAGTGACCTTATCTCATCCTCAAAGGCGTCCTCATCAAAACTTCCAACCAATAGCAACCGCACATTTCTATCACTCTCTATATAATCCATAGCCTCTACCAATTCTTTTATACCACGTACCCTGGTAAGGGCCCCTACATATATAAGCTGTATGTCTCCATCGAACTTTTTTGCACCATTAAAAGGCACATCCAATGGATAATTACGCACAAGATATGTCATATCTCTAGGAAATTTTTTTGCAATATCATCCGTTACCGTTATTATCGCATCAAACTTTGGTGATACCTTCCTTTCAAAGTTTCTAAATTTCCTGCCTATGCGCCTTCGTCTATGCTCTTTTATCCAGAATTTTGACAAAATGGCCTTTTCATAATCCTCATGCACATCATATATTACCTTTTTATCAGTCCATTTTTTGATCAGCATGCCCACAGGCAATAACTCAGGGTCATGAAAATGCACCACTTCCGCCCTGCTCCTTAAGGATACACCCAAAAGCCTTACTATATTCTTAATACGTCTCTTTCTGCTTTTAAACTCTGGTAGACCAAATACATCCACATCATTGTATCTATTTCTCTTAAACGGTGCTACAGCATATAGCTGCACATTATATACCTTAGAGAGTGATACTGCCTCCTTATGAAGTAATCTCGGGTCGTCCCATGGATGCACTGAGCTCATCATGAGCACTTTAGGCCTTGACAACCTATCATACAGCTCAAGTAGCCTTTGCTGTTCCTGTTCCCAGCTATATACACCCTTCGTTCGCTCTACATTCTCCTTATAATGGGTATATCTATCTAACACATCATTTAAGGCCCTACCCATATCCTCAGGATCATCAGGATCAAAGACCTCACCTATATCATGTCCCTTTACTATCTTAGACATCTCTGGAAAATCACTGCTACATACGGGTATGCCCGATAATATATACTCAAACAGCTTATTTGGCAGACAATAATAATAACTAAGACATACATTCTCTATAGGTGATACTCCTATATCTGCCGAAGCAGTATATAAAAGCACCTCCCCCGGAGGTACTGCCTCCTTAAAATATATCTTATCCAATAGTCCAAGATCTCTTGCAGATGATTTTAATTCAGAGATAATATTACCTCGTCCCATCAATACTAATACAGCCCCATCTACATATGACATAGCCTTTACCAGATTAAACAGTCCCCTCCCCTTGGTCATGTTTCCCTGGTATATGATTATCCGCCTATCCTTAGGGATACCAAACTCCTGCCTTAATAGATCGCTCTTCCCTATAGACATACTAATTGGCACATTCTTCACTACCACCGGAGGTGCCACATCATAGAGTTTTGATAGATAATCAGATATGGATTTGCATACGGTTATAGTCCCATCTGCCTTTTTTATAAGACCTTTTTCCATGTTAATACCCATATCTAAAAACAGCTTTGGCATGCCCATCTTATGCACAGGATCACTCCATAGCTCATGGGAATCATATACAAGCTCTGCCCCTGTACGTTTTGCTACTCCCCTGCCTATGGGGAGGGTATTTAGATCATGACAATGTACTATATTAGGATGCCATTTTATTATCCTGTGTCTTGACCTGTTCCAAAATTCTATATATTTAAACGCCTGCATGGCGGGGTTTTTAGACCAACTACGGGTTCTAAGTGGTATCCTCTCTACTTCAAACCCCTCCATCTCTTCCTGTTGTAAAAGCCCCTCACCCCATAAGGCAAATACCTTTACCTTATATCCGGCATTTTTAAGGGCCGAAGCCTCCTTTATAACCCGTGAATCATTCCTGAATTCGTTTAAAACTATCATTGCTACCCTTTTGGGCATGATCCTTTTCCTCCATATAGTCCTGATTTTTAAGTAGCTCTGCTTCTGGCACAGGTCTTAACTTTTTAGCCGGATTGCCCGTATATACCATTCCACTGTCTGCATCATGGGTAAGAACACTCCCTGCCCCTACAAATCCATCTGCACCTATGACCTTTCCTGGCAATATGGTAGCCTGGGCGCCGATTCTGCCCCCCTGCTCTACAGTTACTCCTCTATAATATTTAGATCTGTCCTTGGTACGCCCTGCAAAGTTATCATTTGAGGTTACCACCCCCGGCGCTACAAACACATGATCTTCTATATGTGAATATGCAGTTATATATGCTCCCGTCTCTATCTTACAATACTCACCAACATATGAGCTGTTTTCAACAGTAACGCTGCGTCCTATTATGGTGTGCTGACCTATTGAAGTCCCCTCCCTTACAGATGCACCATCGGCCACCATAACTCCTTCATCCAGTTTGGCACCCCTATATACTATCCCATAGGTACCTATTATGGATCCTGCTCCTATTATGGCAGGTGGTAAAGTAGCATAAAGTTTTAAGGTACTATTTACAGCCCGCATGGGAAGCTTACCCAGTACTGCTCCATCATCTATCCTTACTCCCGCTCCTATTATGGTATTGGGGTATATTATCACATGATTACCTATAACTGAGTTATCACCTATCTCCACATCATCCATTATAACGGTAAAAAAACCTATATTTACATTTCGGCCTATCTTAGCCGATGAAGATATCTGATTCATGTAGACCTCCTTAAACATATCTCCTATTTCATATCGGTAGTGGCAAAATCTTTGAGGGGTAGTTTCACCGGTTCACCTGTCATGGAGGATTTATAGGCTGCAAGTATTATCTCAAGCGCCTTTTTCCCCTCCCGCCCGTCTATATGCAGGGCTTTACCCTCAAGCACTCCATCTATCATATTTGCAAAAAGGGGTGCATGACCAAACCCATATACATTTTCAGGGTTCTCACCATAATTTTTTATTATATACTCCTCAGTATCAATCCCATCACCAAACTTCCATGTTTCCACATGATTTAAAGACATACCTCCTAAACACACAGTACCCTTCTCACCAAATAGGTTTAATGTCTCCTCTAGATTATGTGGATATACACAAACGCTCCCCTCTATTATTCCTATGGCACCACTTTTAAAGCGGATAATAACTGCACCTGTATCCTCTCCTTCAATAGGCCTTAGGAAGGTATCAGTTTGGGCATATACCGTATCTACTGGACCGAAAAACCATTGAATGAGATCTATATTATGGGTGCACTGATTCATAAGGGCACCCCCATCCAAGGCCCACGTACCCCTCCAGGCAGCCTGACTGTAATACTCATCTCCTCTGTTCCATCTTATGCTGGCTACTCCATGGAGCATCCTTCCAAATCTTCCGGCTTCATACGCCTCCCTGGTCTTTTTAACCGCCTTGTTATATCTGTTTTGAAAAGACACACAAAGCTTTCTACCATTTCTGTCAGCTGCATCTATCATGGCATCAGCATCCTTTATGGATAATGCCATGGGCTTTTCAACCACCACATGTTTTCCCGCCTCAAGGGCGTCTATTGCAATCCGTGCATGATATCCACTTTCGGTAGCTACAGTAACTATATCTATATCAGGATCCAACAGGAGTTTCTCATAATCCCTGTATTTTGATACCTTAATATACTCTCCCATAAATCTATTGTATTTGTCTATCGCCCCATCCATCTTTTCAGGTATAATATCGCATACCGCTTTGAGTACTGCACGATCACGATTTTTGGCTATACCTTCCATATGCTTTCCTGATATCCTGCCACAGCCTATCACTGCAAAATTTAGTCTATCCTTCAATTACTTCACCCCATAAAATTCCTTTATTGAATCTATTACATATTCTTGTTCCAGATCATTTAATTCAGGACACAGTGGAATCGCCAGAGTCGTAATAGCTGCCCCCTCGGCATTTTTTAGCCTGCCTATTCCATATCCCAAATTTCTATATACGGGTAAAAGATGCAAAGGCAATGGATAATATACACCACAGCCTATACCCTTATCCTTTAAATAGGACATTAATCCATCCCGTTCATCACACCCTATTACGTACAGATGATATACATGCCTATACTCATCTAGCTCTATTGGCAGCTTTATTGGCAAATTTTTTAATTCTTCATTATAAATTCTCGCCCTATATCGGCGCTTTTTCTCCCAGCCACTAAGATACCTTAGCTTTACCCTTAGAATGGCTGCCTGCAGTTCATCAAGCCTGCTATTATAGCCTATACATTCATTGTGGTATTTTCTACGGCTGCCATGAACCCTAAACATACGCACAGCATCGTCCATATCCTTACGATTGGTAACTACCATACCCCCATCTCCCATACCTCCTAGATTCTTGGTAGGGAAAAATGAAAAGCAACCTGCATCCCCTATGGCTCCCGCCCTCATACAATCCTGAGTTGCTCCTATGGCCTGACATGCATCCTCTATTACTGCCAAGTTACGGGCCTTTGCAATCTCCATAAGCTTTTTCATGTCCACCATATGACCAAATATATGAACAGGTATTATAGCCTTGGTTCGCGGCGTTATTGCATCATAGAGCATATCTACGTCCATACAATATGTATCAGGTGATATGTCTACAAAAACCGGAGTTGCCCCTACACTGGATATACTTTCAGCCGATGCAAAAAAAGTAAATGGGGAGGTTATAACCTCATCTCCCGGTCCAATATTCAATGCCCTTAATGCCATAATCAATGCATCGGTACCATTACCTACCCCTATTCCATATGTGGTACCTACAAAAGATGCTATCTCCTTTTCAAATGTCTTTTCTTCGTCTCCCATTATAAATTGACCACTATCTATTACCCTATCAAGGGATGCATGTATCTCATCCCGCAGTCTATCGCTTTGCCTTTTTAAATTAACCAAAGGTATATTCAAATATATCACCCCTTAAATTTTGAATACCTTGCCTTCATTATCAGCTATGTCCCTCGTTGCCCCTCTAGTATCAAATACAAGCTTGGCGTTATCCACCACCCATTGATAGTCTATACAGTTATGGGCAGTAGTAATTATTATGATATCTGAATTCTTTATCACTTCTTCAGTAAGCTCTATGGAGCTATATTCCCTATTGTTTATCGTAAAATTTGGTATATATGGATCATGATAATAGATATTGGCATGCGCCTCTTCTAGATGGGCTATTACCTTCAAAGCAGGAGATTCCCTTAGATCATCGATATCATTTTTATATGCCACACCAAGTAGCAACACCCTCGCACCATTAAGTGCCTTTTTATGATCATTTAAAAGCTTCATTGCCCGCTCTACTACAAATTCAGGCATATAATTGTTTATCTCCCCGGCAAGTTCTATAAGCCGGGTATGATAGTCATACTCCCGCGCCTTCCATGTCAGGTAAAAAGGATCGATTGGTATACAATGTCCCCCAAGACCAGGGCCAGGATAAAATGGCATAAAACCATATGGCTTGGTACTGGCAGCATCTATTACCTCCCATACATCTATTCCCATTTTATTGCATAATACAGCCATTTCATTCGCTAGGGCTATGTTTATATTTCTAAACGTATTTTCAAGTATCTTTTCCATCTCGGCTACCCGTGGGCTGGACACCTTGAATATTTCACCTTCCAATACATTTCTGTACATTGCAGCAGCTATTTCAGTACATTCTTCGGTGCACCCCCCTACTACCTTGGGAGTATTTTTGGTGTTATAATGCCTATTACCTGGATCCACACGTTCAGGAGAAAAAGCCAGAAAAAAATCCTTGCCACATCTAAGTCCTGTCTCCTCCAATATTGGCTTTACCACCTCTTCCGTAGTCCCGGGGTATGTAGTACTCTCCAGCACTATCAGCATACCCGGATGTAGCCTTTTAGCTATCTCCCTTGTAGAGGATATCACATATGATACATCGGGTTGTTGATATTTATCAAGGGGAGTAGGTACACATATGGCTACGGCATCTACCCTACCTATATAATCATAATCTGTAGTAGCCTCAAATTTCTTATGTCCTATTATATCGGACAATTCCTCATTCACTACATCCCCTATATAATTTATACCTGCGTTCACCATATCTACCCGTTTCTTCTGTACGTCAAAGCCTATAACATGATAACCGGCTTTGGCCTTTTCTACAGCTAATGGAAGGCCTACATATCCTAGCCCTACCACCCCTACTATAGCCCTTTTACTATTTATCTTCTCAAGCAATTTTGAGCCTAATTTACTGTTTACCACACCCATTTTCATTTACCTCCTCAAAACTTTACTTTAAAGTTTTCATCCTGAATAATATGTTCGCTACATCGATAAGTAGGCACCAATTTTTTCATCTGCCGTATCACATCCTCATAGCCACGCCTTGATAGCAGTGCCCACAGCTTAAAAAGTTCCCGTTCAAAATCCTGCCACTCTATATCCTCCATCCTTGCTACAAATATTTTATTATGTCTTGTAGTCTTAAGCCCCTCTTCAGAAGTCAAAAGCTCTTCATATAGCTTCTCGCCCGGCCTAAGTCCGGTATACACGATCTTTATATCCTTGTCCGGCTCAAAGCCACACAACCGTATGAAATTTCTTGCAAGTGTATCGATCTTTACAGGCCTGCCCATGTCCAGTACAAAAAGCTCCCGCCCCTGTGCCATTGCCCCAGCTTGTATTACTAATTGAACCGCCTCGGGAATGGTCATAAAAAATCTGGTGATCTCCGGATGGGTGACGGTCACTGGTCCACCCCTGGCTATCTGCGCTCTAAACAAAGGAATAACACTCCCATTACTTCCTAATACATTTCCAAACCTCACTGCAGTAAATGTGGTATTGCTCTTTTTATCTAGCGACTGAATTATCATCTCTGCTACCCTCTTGGTAGCACCCATGATATTGGTGGGATTTACAGCCTTATCAGTAGATATGAGTACAAATTTTTTGCATCCGTAATAGTCCGCTGCCTTAGCCACATTTAGCGTACCAAATATATTATTCTTTATGGCTTCAGTAGGATTTTCCTCCATGAGCGGTACATGCTTATGGGCAGCAGCATGAAACACCACCTCTGGATGATACCACTTAAATATATCGCCTATACGCTGTCTATCGCGAACTGAAGCTATTATGACCTGCACGTCGAGATTTGGAAAACTACTAAGCAATTCCTGTTGTAAGAAATATGCATTGTTTTCATATATATCAAGGATTATTAGTTTTCTAGGAGCAAACGCCCCTATCTGCCTGCATAGTTCTGAACCTATGGATCCTCCGCCTCCAGTTACCATCACTACCTTGTGCTGCAAATATCCTGCTATCTGATCTAAATCCACCTCTATCGGTTCCCTGCCTAAAAGATCCTCTATTTCTACATCTCTAAGTTGACTTATGGTAATCTTTCCGTCTATAAGTTCAAATACACCTGGTAGTATCTTTACCTTACATCTAGTATCTGTGCATAGTTCTATTATCTCCCTCGTAACAGATTTAGGAGCTGAAGGCATGGAGATTATGATCTCCTTTATCGTATTTTTTACGACCTCTTCTGCTATGCAATCACGTCCACCTACTATGGGTACACCATATATCCTGCTTCCATGCTTTTTTTCATCATCATCTATTATAACTACAGGATTCATCCTGAGCTCAGGATGACATTTAAGCTCCCGTATTACCATCGCCCCTGCATCTCCTCCACCTATTACCATTACATTTGTCATACTATTTAATATACATCCCCTGTATTTTATGTCCTGCCTTGTGTAGTAGGTGTGCAATATAAGCCGTGCTATAACCATAAAGATCATAGCAGATATATCGGAATATATAAGCATACGCCAAGGTATGAAATAATTAAATAGCTTTAAACCCAAAATGCCGGATAAAAAACCTAGAAAGTTTGATATTATAATCTTTTTTACATCTATCATGCCTATATATTTCCACATGTTCTCGTATAATCCCATAAAAAATGATGATATAACCGATACTGCAGTCATTATGGCAGCAAAGAGAAAATAATCCTTCATATATTTTAAGGGAATCCTGTGTGATATAGGCAAAAAAAACACCAGTCCTATAGCTAGGTTTATTATTGCTATATCTATAAAAATCATCATTAAACGTCTTTTTCGCGTATTTATATCAATCCACCCCATTCCAATAGAACATAGGCATCTCGGATAATTTAATGGCATTACATTGTTTAATTTTTCTCAAATATTATATCACTACTTTATTCAGAATTTATAAATTTTTTATTAAATTTCATTAAGTATTTGTAAACAAAAGTGTTATAAATATCCAAAATGGCTTTGTATATATATATCCATAGCTACCTGAGATCATGCTGTTTATGAAAATTATAGCCCATACTGCACCAATTGCATATATGAAGCCCTTAGGTTGTAAACCTTTTTTGTACATGATATACAGATTAAGAAATACACAATACCATATGTATATAGATACACAAAGCTTTATAATGCCACCATTAAGCATATCACTCAAAAATGCATTATGTGGGCTCATGCTCCCTAACTGAGCTGCCTTTCCATTCCCGTAAAGCCTGTCCATCTCTTCAGTATATTTTTGGTTATATATGTAACAATCATACCCCGTTCCATTTCCTGTCAAAAGGCTAGAAATATTAAAAGATGATATCTCCTTTATAGCAATATTCCATATAGCAGGTCTTTTACCTAATGCAGTACCATTATATATGGTTTTATAATTACTCTTTATATTTACCTCTTTTGGTATATCAACACTTGTCTTTAAACTATCATTATAGTCCTCAGAATAAGTCTTTTGTAGGGCTAAAGATACACTTCTTGTAAATAACGGCACTAAAATCAACAGAGCGCATAAAAATACCACACCTTTTTTACCATCCCGCCAAGGTCTTTTTATGTATATATAACCGATCAATATAAATATTGCAAGTAAAAATCCTCGCTTTGAGCCACTTAGGATAACTACGGGCATATTTATAATAAAAACTAGTAGCGATATTATATATACCTCACCTTTACCTTCACCTATCCTGCCCGCATAATAAAGGAGCATCAACATACCCATCAATATACAAGTTGAAAATACATTGTAGTCCTTTATAAGTGATATACGTTTATGGTACAAAAGCCCCGACCTGTCCATAAAAAAATAAGCACCATAGCAGTATATGGATATACATAAAGATGCCAATCCTATAGATAAAAATACATAATCATGCCATCTACAATCGCTAGACATCGATATAATCATAATACACATAAATACCATAGGCAATATGGTAGTGTACTTATAAGCTCCGAATAGGGGCACAGGTGAATAAAAAATACCTACAATATCTATTGCCATATATGCAATAATTGCGATTATTAGCCTTCTCTCCTCCCCAGTTCTTTCAGTCCATATATCCTTTATTTTTCCAAACCCCATTACCACATAAAGTGCAAACAATATACATGATACCACAAAAGTTACTTTATGGTATACAATATCGCAAGACAGCATCATCTGTAGCCAGATTAAAAATACCGTCACTATTATAAACATCCCTGTTATGTGCTTAAATTGTTTTTTATCCCTCAAGTCCATCTTTGCTCATTCCCCTTTTTGCTACTGTCCATTATTAAAAAGTACACCTATGCTATGCCAAAGGGCTAAAAAGTCTTTTTTGTATAGTATATACACAGCCGCCACGTATATGGATATACCAAATAATATGGTTGCCAGCATGATCGCAAGTTCCGGTAATTCTACGAGAATTAAAAGGCGTTTCAAAAACATAAGCCCAATAGACATTATACCAGTTGCCACAATTGACGGCAGTACTGATTGCATGAAATTACCCATATCTGCATATATTATTCTATTTACCACGCCCTGGTACAAAAATCTGAATATCCAGCCATATAAGGTAATCGACCAAGCTATACCCAAAAGTCCCCATTGGGCACCTATAAGTATAAATACTATCATGCTACATAGCCTTATGCAGGTCATCCATATTACTGTTCTTATATGCCCCTTGGCCTTCAAGAGTTGACCCCACAATATTCCTCCTAAACTGTTTGACATGGCATATATGCACAATATTTGGATTATTGGCACGGCAGGCATCCACTTATCCTTAAGGACTATACTGGTAAACTCAGGAATTACAAATATTATACCTGCACATATGGGCAGAGAAACAAGCCCTAAAAACTTTATAAGCTTAAAATAACTCTCTGAAATACCCTTATCATCATCCTGGAACGTCAAAAAAGCAGGAAACATTACTTTCTGAGTAATGCTGTTTATATGGTCCGGTAGTCCAGTAGATATACTAAATGCAATGGAATATAATCCCACCTTGACAGAGGGTAATATTCTGCCTATTACCACCATATCAATCTGCTGGCTTACGATAGTAAGCAGATTAATGAGCATTACATTGATACCAAATCTAAAAATATCCCTAAAATATCTGCCATTCACCTCATATATGGATATATGAAAGTCGGTATCAATCCAGAACATAATGGTAATGCATATCTGGGATACAATTTCCCCATATATTATGCTCCATACACCATATCCTAGATATGCCAGTATTATCTTTACGATAGTACCTAAAAATACCGATATCATATTTATTATAGTGCTCTTTTTAAAGTTTAACTCCCTACCAGTTAGTGCCACCTGTACAGATGATGCCGCCCTTATAATAAATACAACGGAAAACGTTTTGAGGTATGGCACCATCTGCGGTTTTTTATAATACTCCCCTATGACAGGTGACAAAACTTGTATTAAGGCAAATAAAACTACTCCCACTCCCATGTTTATGAAAAATGCAGTGGATAAATGTCCCCTATCTATATTTTTTTTCTGAATAATGGCTGTATTAAGTCCCATATCAACCACTACAAGCAGTATATTCATAACTACAGCTACAAGGGATACAAGCCCATAATCCTCCGGCATCAAAAACCTTATTATAATTATATTTACTATAAAGCTCACAGCCTGCTGAAGCATCTTTAATATGGTTTCCCATTTAAAACCGCTTACTATATGCTTACTTATATCTTTCATATCTATAAAATCCAACCCTTCCTGACCTACTCATATACTATAAAAAACCATTGAAGCATATCATATACTGTCCGAAGAGTCAATTAAATTACTGAAAGTAACTCATCCTATGCTTTGTTCATATATTATTCATGTAATGTTCATTTTTCGTTTAAAATATACTATATTTGTAATAGTCTTATCCTCGGTCAATAGTATTATAACATCAAACGGTTAAGCTTTTAATAGTGGATTTGTTAAAAAACGTTACAGAATTGTAAACTTTATAAGGCTGTTTATATATTGACTTAAAGACAATTTTGTAGAATAATGATTTTAATGTGTTATTTCTCATTGGCATTTTTAATAGGTTTTTTTGGAGGTATAAAAGAGAATGAAAAAATTTTTGACAACAATATTAATAATTTTGATAATAGCGTTGGTGGGGGCGGGAGCGTATACAGCTATTCAATTAAATCGCATAAAGGAAACTCCTTTGGATGAAATCGACGGAGACAATAAGATAACGGAAAAGGACCTTGGCATATCTGATTCAGCACCGGATGAGAAGGATACCGGCGTTATCAACATCTTGTTATTTGGCGTAGATCGCCGAACTGAAAACGAGAAACCACGTTCCGATAGCATTATGATTGCTACAATTGACAAAAAGTATAAATGTGTAAAACTAACATCCATAATGAGAGATACATTTTTACCTATCCCAGGTAAAGAAGACAATAGGATAAATGCAGCATATGCCTTTGGCGGTCCATCACTTGCCATACGAACAGTAAATTCAAACTTCAACATGGACATCCAGAGATATGTAACGGTAAACTTTCAGGGTATGGAAAAGATAATAGATACCCTTGGCGGGGTAGAGATAGAGCTTACCAAAGGCGAACCAAAGGTGCTTAACCAATATTTGGACGAACTCAACAAGCTCGACAAGGAAGGTAAAAAATCACCCTATATCAAAAATACCGGTCTGCAAAAACTTGATGGAAAACAGGCGGTTGCCTATTGCCGTATAAGGTATGTAGGAAATGGAGATTATAAGAGGACAGAACGTCAGCGTACAGTACTAAACGAACTATTTAAAAAGGCAAAGACCGTAAGTCCTATGAAGATTCCGGAGTTGGTTACGACCATCATCCCCTATATTGAAACCAATATGTCAAAGACTGAAATGCTTACCCTTGGTGCGTCGGTAATGGGCTTTAAGGATAAGGAATTAAAACAGTTTAGGCTGCCGGTAGAAGGTGCGTATACCGGTAAAAAAATAAGGGGTATGGAGGTATTGGTTCCTGATATAGAGGCGAACACCAATCTATTACATTCTTTTATCTATGGTGATCCTAGTCAAATGCATCTAGACGGAAAAGGCGGTATGGATAAGGAAACCGTAGAAACATTTAAACAACATCCAATAGAGGCAAGTGAAGAATAGATCAAGAATTAAAAAGGGCTTGAGGGCATGTTAATGCTCCCCAAGCCTTTTCCATTTTTTATCCTTGTCCGACAATATAATATCACCTGTTATTCTATCCATAGGCCACTTTATGCCTATTTGAGGGTCGTTCCAAATAATTCCTCCCTCGTCATCGGGATGATAAAAATCGGTACACTTATACGTAAACTCTGCACTATCAGATAATACTAAAAATCCATGGGCCAATCCAGGTGGTATATATAATTGTTTTTTGTTTTCTTCTGACAGGATTATACCATACCATTTACCATATGTAGGGGAACCTTTGCGTATATCAACTGCCACATCGAATACCTCTCCCCTTATAACCCTGACCAATTTTCCCTGGGGATGCTCCTTTTGAAAGTGGAGTCCCCTTAGTACGCCCCTTTGTGATTTTGATTGATTATCCTGTACAAACTCTACATCTATTCCTCCCGCCTTAAACCCATTATAGTTATAGGTTTCCATAAAATATCCCCGTTCATCCTCAAATACCGTAGGAGATACTACAAAAACCCCAGGTAAGGAAGTCTCTGAAAACTCAAATTTTGCCATGTCAATCCTCCTCCTTAGAGAGGACTGCTTCCATCCAATCCCTGTTATTTATATACCAATCAATAGTCCTTACTATACCATCATTAAACGTAGTAGTAGGTTTCCAGCCAAGCTCCCGCCCTATCTTAGTAGGGTCTATTGCATAACGTCTATCATGCCCCTTACGGTCTTCTACATACTGTATAAGGTCCTCTGTAATACTATCATCCACATGATCGTTTAAATACCCTATTATAGTCTTTACTATATCAATATTGCACCATTCATTATGACCACCTACATTATACACCTCTCCTATCCTGCCATTATGGAGCACCATATCTATTGCCCTGCAATGATCTTCTACATACAGCCAATCCCGTACATTTTTGCCGTCGCCGTATATAGGTAATTTTCTCCCATGTAGGCAGTTATATATCATAAGGGGTATGAGCTTCTCAGGATATTGATAAGGTCCATAGTTGTTGCTGCATCTAGTTATATTTATTGGCATCTTAAAGGTGTGATAATACGACATCACTATCAGATCAGCACTGGTCTTGCTGGCAGAATAAGGGCTTCTAGGTGCTAGAGGTGTTTCTTCCGTAAAATACCCTTCAGCTCCTAAAGAACCATATACCTCATCGGTCGATATCTGCAAGAATTTCTTGCCGGGTAAAAATCCGTCTCTACATTCCCATGCCTCTTTTGCCACATCTAAGAGTACGTTTGTACCTAATACATTTGTCCTTACAAATACATCTGGCGTATCTATACTCCTATCCACATGGCTTTCTGCTGCAAAGTTTACCACATAATCTATATCATATTTAAGAAATATCCCCTTAACGCATTGCCTATCACATATATCACCCTTTATGAATGTATACCTAGCATCATCTTCTACGGACTTTAAATTCTCAATATTACCTGCATATGTAAGCTTGTCCAGGTTTATTATTTGATAATCATCATATTTATCCAGCATATATAATATAAAATTACTGCCTATAAAACCCGCACCGCCTGTTACCAGTATAGTCTTCATAACATCCATCCTTTCCTTTGTATATTAGTAGTATTAGATCTCCATCTCTATTTTTGCTGCTAGATCATTTGCAAGGGCTAGGGACTTGAATGTACCCGCATCCGTCCACCATCCCTGCATCTTGTCATAGGTAAGGGTACCTTGGCTTATATAAGCATTATTTACATCTGTTATCTCAAGCTCGCCCCTATCTGATGGTTTTAAATTCTTTATTATATCAAACACCTGATTATCATACATATATATACCCGTTACGCAAAAACTGCTCTTGGGCTTTTGTGGCTTTTCCTCTATCGAGAGTATATGTCCATCTTTTATCTCGGCAACACCATATCGTTCAGGATCTGGCACTTCCTTTATGAGTATCCGTGCACCCTTATCCTGTTTCTTATAACTATCCACATAAGGTGTGATATCATCTTCAAATATGTTATCACCTAATATGACTACACATCTATCCTGGCCTACAAATTCACGTCCCAGATCAAGGGCCTGGGCTATGCCTCCCGCCCTATCCTGTATCCTATATGTAAACTTAAGCCCCATCTCATAGCCACTTCCCAATAGGTTCACTATTGCCCCTGCATGTTCCTTTCCGGTTACCACTAGTATATCCTCTATCCCTGCCTTTTTCAGCTTATATATGGGGTAGTATATCATTGGGTACTTTCCAACGGGTAAAAGGTGCTTATTGGTTACCTTTGTGAGGGGGAAAAGCCTTGAACCCGTACCCCCTGCAAGTACTATACCTTTCATTATTTATCCTCCCTTATATATTCATAGAGTGCATCCTGCCAATTTCTAAATATATCCTTATCAATGAGCCTTAGCATAAAATTGTCCAATACGGAATACCCAGGCCTGTTTGCGATGCTACCCAATTCCTCTGTAGTTATTGGCACAACCTCCACATTCATACCCTTTAGACGAAATATCTCCTTTGCAAAATCATACCAACTGCAACTGCCCTGACAGGTAGCATGATATGTACCATAGCTATTTGTATGCATCATTTCAATGATACAATTTGAAAGATCTACAGTACTGGTGGGACTGCCTATCTGATCGTTTACTACCCTTATAGTATCGCCCTTTTGACCCAAGGATAGCATTGTCCTCACAAAGTTTTTGCCATCACCGTACAGCCATGCTGTGCGAAATATAAAATGTCTAGGGTTTAGTGAACGTACCATTTCCTCTCCCAGTTTTTTGGATGCCCCATATACATTTATAGGGTTGGTTTTTGCATCCTCCTTAAGCGGTACCTTTGAAGTGCCATCAAATACATAATCTGTGGATATATGCACAAGCTTTGCCCCTATATCAAAAGTTGCTGCAGCTAAGTTTTGAGGGCCTATGGCATTTATCCTATAAGCTAGATCCACATTTTCTTCGCATGCATCCACCTTTGTATATGCAGCACAATTTATAACCACATGGGGCCTTAAGGCCTCTATTGTATCAAAAACCTTGTATGAAGATGTAATATCCAGCTTGTCTATATCCATTGCAGTTAACTCATATCCTGCTTTGCCATCAAGTCTTTGGACTATTTCCCGTCCTAACTGACCATCTGCACCGGTTACAAGTATTCTCATATCTCACACCTATCTTTCCCATGCATTTTCTAAAAAATATCTTCCTATTTTCATGCATCCTTTTCTAACATTTCCTTTAATAATGTTTACATTTATGTCACATATATTAACTATTATAGCATAAAACGTTGGTACTTGGGCAGAAAATACGGTCAGCCACTGAAAATTTTTTGGTATTTTTTTCATTGCCCTCCTTTGGATAAAATGGTATTATTAAACTATTGTTACGAAGGAGGCTGACATAATGAAAACAAAACACATGCTAAAACATAGAACAATAGTTTATTCCCTTTTTATCATCATTACTTTAATATTGACCCCAATGGGAAATGTAGGCTATGCAGAAGACCAGATGGATGTACCTTTTAAAGATACCATATATACCAATATCCATGACAGTATTATAACAAAGGGTGTAGTACACCAAAAGTTTGATGTATTTGACAAAGATGGGTGGCTAAGGGGTGATATCTTAACCATTGACCTAAAAGATGAGAATATACACACCGACCTTCTACATACACCAAAACTTACCCAAGGCAAAACCCCTAGCCAACTGGCGCGAGAGGCAGGAGCTATAGCAGCGGTAAATGGAGATTTCTTTGATATACACTTTGGCACCAGAGCGCCTCAAGGTTACGTCATAAAAGACGGTCAGATAGTAAAGACCAGTCAGACAAAACCATTTGCCATAGGGGTAAATAAAGATAATCTTGGTAATATGCTAAATTTTGCCCTAAATGCCAGGATAATAGATGTATCCAGACCCAATTTGATGCCCATTCCCCTAAATGGCATAAATGAGTATATTCTAAATCCCGGACAGACAATGATCTATACATCCGTATGGGGCAAAGCCTCAAGAAATAGGTTGGTAAAGGGATCATCTCTATTTGCAGAAATAGTGGTAAAAAACAATGTAGTAGTTGACATATTAAAAAATAACCTGTTCAAAGGCAATATTCCAGATGATACATATATACTCCTTGGACGGGATAACGGGGCAAAAAGGCTCCTTGATAATATAAAAAAAGGTGACATATTAAAAGTAGATTATAGGACCAATATACCCTTAGACAATATATCCTATGCCCTATCCGGCGATGAATGGCTAGTTCAAAACGGGAAACCAAACAGCTTCCCAAGCAGCACAGGTCAAGCCAGGCACCCACGTACCGCCGTAGGCTTCAACAAGGAAGGCAACAGGATGTATCTGGTGGTAGTAGACGGGAGGCAAAAGGACAGCAGGGGTATGTCATACGATGAAATTGCCCAGTTTATGACAAGACTCGGTGCATTTACCGCCCTAAATTTTGATAGTGGAGGCTCTTCCCAGATGGTGGCAAGACCGGAAGGTAAAGAAGATATAGAAGTAATAAACTCCCCTTCCGATGGACGGGAGAGGGCAGTACCAAATGGCATCGGTATATTTACCAAGTCAACCCCTGGAAATCTTACAGGATTTAACATTGAAACCCCCGATAAAAACGTACTCTTAGGACTTACCCGGACATTTAAGGCGCACCCTTACGATGAAAATCATAATCCAATAAATATTGATAAAGAGATCATATGGAGTGTATCAAATGACCTAGGTATTTTTGAAAAACCCGGTCTTTTCAAGGCAACAAACAGTGGCAAGGGTGAAGTTAATGCATCACTTGATGATAAATCCACCCCCTCTAGTATAAGGGTACTTGGAAAACCTGTAAATATATACCCCAGTACCCCAAGCATAAACTTTAATACCGAAAAAACAGGCACATTCGAAATATACGGCAGAGATGCAAATGGTTACAGTACTATTATAGAACCAAGGGATATAAAGATAGAGTATGATGCTAATTTAATAGATATAAAACCTCAGGGGAATTCGTTTGTAGTAAATAAAAGGGCGGGAGATGGAAACGGGCTTATTGAAATATCCGTTTCAGACCTTAAAACATATGTGGGATATAGTATGGGACTCAAACAGGAAGTAGTAGAAAAATTTGAGGATCCTTCTAAATGGAAATTTACCCGATATCCAAACACAGTAGGAGGCCAGCTATCATTTATAGATTCACCTAATCGCAGTGGCAAGGCCCTTAGACTAGATTATGACTTTACTAAAACAAAGGTCACACGGGCAGCCTATGCAATGTATAACCCTGGTCCGCTAAAGCTTCCACAAGGTACTAAAAAGATAGGCATGTGGGCATTTGGCGACGGCGGCAATGGACACTGGCTAAGGGGAGTAGCAAAGGATGGGAGCGGTAAAAATCATAATATAGACTTTGCCAACAAGGTAGATTGGAAGGGATGGAAATACGTAGAAGCTGATCTATCAAAGCTATCCCAGCCCATATCCCTAGAGAGGGTATATATAGTAGCAACAAATCCAGAAAGCCTAAATAGTGGCTATATTATATTGGACGATCTAACCGCCTCCATACCTAGGGTAATAGAACTACCAGAGGAAGAAGAGAAAAAGCACTCCATTGTAATAGATAAGGATAACATGCCGGAAGGTGGAGTAAAATTCCTCATAGTAGATAACTTAGATCTAGACCCTAGCCTAGAAAAATCCCAGGCATTAGAATATATAGAACAAAGGCTTAATGATAAGGATAAACTAAAACCTGAACTTGTAATATTCACAGGCAGGCTATGTAAGCTTGAAGAAGGTATGTCCTATACCCATGAATGTATAAAAGAAGTACTAGGAGATACAAAATATCATCTATCAGACTCTGAAGCATTTAATTACCAAGGTACAATGTTTATATCCCTTGATATGAAAACGGGTAGCTGGCGTACCACCGATGCTACCCAATGGAAAATGGTCCAGAATGCCCTGAACGCTGCAAAAGATAATAAAGAGATAAAAAATGTTGTAGTAATAAATGAGATGTATGATAATATTACAGATGATAAGGAATATAAATTGATGCAAAAAACGCTTACCAAATTTATGGAAAAAAGCAATAGGCCTGCAGTATTTATAAATACCGATAAAAGATTTGATATAGATATAAAGGATGGCATACGATATATAAAGGCGGGAGATAATACACCCGTGTTTATAATAGATAATACATCTGATGAATGGCTAAAGATAATAAGATAAAATATAGGCAGGTCTATAGACCTGCCTATATTTTATCTTATATTACTAAATTCCCACGGGAGCAGTAGACGCCCTTATAATTAAGTTTACTGGTATAAAATGTACATCACAGGAGTACTCTTTTGTCTCAACCAAATTAACAACTATTTCAGCGGCTTTTCTACCTATTTCATGAAAATCTTGATCAACGGTTGTAAGGGATATATCCAATTGTTCCAGCATCTCAACATTGTCAAAACCTACAACTGAGATATCCCTAGGTACATTCATGTTTAATCGTTCCAGTGCTTTTTTCGCATATACGGCAATATAATCATTTTCAGCTACTATCCCAGTCATACCTGTGTTTTTAGAAAGCAACCCTTTAATCTTACTTTCAAAAAAATCTATTTGATCTATCGGCCTATCAAGTTCATTAGTTATCTCATGAAAAAGCCCCACCTCTATCAAACTGTCCTCTATCTCAAGTCCATAATCGTCTAAGGCTTTACAATATCCAAAGAAACGATCCCTTACTGAACTAGATTCTTCGATATATGGATTAGCCATATAAGCAATCTTCTTGTGCCCCAATTCTATTAAATGCTTTGTTATCTCATATCCGCCTTTAAAATTATCAGATACCACACAGTTTAACGGAATAGAATGGCAATATTTATCTATCATAGCTATAGGATATTTCTTTAGGTGCATTTTATAGAGAATATCAAAATTATTTCTAGCTGAAGGATAATATATAATACCGCTGACCCCATTACGTGGCAATTCAAGCAGAAATTTCCGTTCTTTTTCTGGATCGTCATTCGTATTATGTATGGTCAAAAACCAGCCCTTTTCATCCAGATATTCTGTAGCTCCCATAATATAGTCCACACGCCTTCCACCTGTACCATCCGAAGGTATGATCATTGCAATTATTTTATTGTTCTCGGTCTCTTCAGGCTCATCTGGTGACAGCACAAAGCTACCCTGTCCCTTTTTTCTGTAGACAAGACCTTCCCTTTGCATTTCATCCAATGCCCTTTTTGTAGTAATTCTGCTAACTCCAAATAGCTCTGCCATTTCCATCTCCGTTGGCAACCGATCATCTGGCTTTAATTGTCCATTTTTTATTTTTTGTTCGTAATGATCATATATCTGCTTGTATAGGGGTTTATTTGATCTAGCCACGTTTACACTCCTCACTTAATCCACATAGTTGTTAATCGTAATAAATAATGAATTATTAGTATTATACATCCATTATTCAGAAATATCTACAAAAATTGCGGCTTATGCCGCAATCTTTGTAGATAATATATCTCTATTATTTTTTGCTTGCTTTCCATTCATCAAGCTGCTTCTGAAGTTCATCTATAACCTTCTGTGCACCTGCTTTGTTGAGCTTATCTATATATTTAGGCAGATACTCATCAGGATCTACAGTACCATTGAAGATTATCTTCTCGAATTCTTCCTTCACGTTATTTATAGCAGACAATTCATTATCGATGTTGCTAGTATCAGGCCAGAATCCTAGACAAGGTGCTGGTACTGATTCATTATTGAACTTTTCAAATGCTTCCCATTTATCCTCTGGATCATCCGGTCCTAGGTTTGTAAGAAGCACATTACCCATAGCAAACTGAGGAACTTGATAGTTCTCATTGCCCGGCTCTATAGGCACTTGTCTTCCATCCTTCATCTCATAGTGTACACCCTCAATACCTGAACCAACAAGTACCCTCAAATCCTTATCTGTGTTTAATAGATTCAAGAACATCATAGCCCTCTCAGGATGCTCAGAAGCAACTGAGATAGCATGCATTGAACCGGTGGTACTCCAATTCTGTACTGTAGGTTTACCAACTGGGACTACATCTACCTTATAGCCTTTACTTGTACTATCTGATATTTCATTATAGGGCATATAGTGATAAGCATTGATGAACCATTTTCCTGTCTTATTTATATCCTCTACATCGGGATTTGTTACAACATCCTTACGTATATATCCCGCTTGATAGAACTCCCTCATAGTCTTTGCAAGTTGTTTCATCTCTGGAGTATCTACCATGTTTACAATCTTATAATCTGTATTTTTAGGATCATTTGAATCAAAGTATACACCAAATGGAGGCAGAACCTCTTCATATGGAATTATAGCTTTTAACCATGCACCATCTGCGTTAAATGGTACAAAACCATCGCCTTCCCCCTGTTTTACCTTCTCTAATGCAGGTTTCAATGATTCAAGATCTGTGAATTTCTTATAATCTATACCATATTTTTCTGCAATACCTACATTTACATTCCAAACAACCTGTGCACCTAATTCCTTGTTTACGGGAATAGCATAGTTCTTACCATCAATTTTGCTACCCTCTAAGAAATTAGGATTTATTGTCTTTTTAATATCCTGACCATATTCATCCAATAGATCATTTAATTCAAGAAAGGCACCCTTTTGTGCATTGCCCCTATAATCATTGGCCCAGCTGCATGTAAAACAGATATCATATTTTTCTCCGGAGTTAACTATAACCTGCATCTTATCGTTATAGTCACCCCAGTCATACATAACCATGTTTACAGTGGCATTTATCTTGTCCTTAAGATATTTGTTTACCTCTTCAAATACCATATCGGTATCCTTTTGAGGTGTACCAATTTGATACCATAATAGTTCAACCGGTTCTGAACAATCATCTTTTTTGCCTTCCCCTTTATCCTCTTCGTTATCTACATCTTTCTTATTTTCGGTTACAGATGAATTATCCGCTTTATCTGCATCTGTATCCTTGTCATCTTTTGAGCAGCCGGTAAAAATACCTGCAACTAGTAAGGTCATAACAAGCAAGATAGAAACAATTTTTTTGCTCTTCATTTCTTTTCCTCCCTTTACCTTTAATATTTTCAAGCTACAATCTTATAGCCTGTATATGTTTATTGGAGCAATGCCCCATAACATATCAAAAATTAACCTTTTACAGATCCAATGGTTAGGCCCTGTATAAAGAACTGCTGAAAAAACGGATATGCAGCTGCAATTGGCAGTACAACTAAAACAACCATGGCCATTCTGGCACTCTCCCTCGGTAATGACTTGAGGGCGGAACTAGCCTCTGAAGACGTCATTTTAGTCGCATTTTGTATAATAAACTCCATCCTGTTTTCAATCTTCATCAAAAGATACTGAACAGGGATAAGATTTGGATTATCTATAAACAACATGGCATTAAACCAGTCATTCCAGTATGCAAGGGTCGTAAATAGCCCTATAGTTGCAATGCCAGGCAAACTTATGGGGAGTATGATCTGCAAAAAGGTTCTAAATTCCCCACTGCCATCTATCGCTGCCGCATCTATCAATGAATCTGGTATCGTTGTAGTAAAAAAGGTACGCAAAACTATTATATGAAATGCATTCAAACACATAGGCATTATCAATGCCCAGATACTATCGCGTAATTTTAGTAATTGAGTCATCGTTATATAAAATGGTACCAATCCACCACCAAACAGCATTGTAAAAAAGGCTATAAAGGTAAAAAATCCACGGAATTTATAATCCTTTCTATACAAGGCATAGGCATACATGGAAGTAATGATGAGGGTAAGAATAGTACCTACGACAGTTATGACTACACTTACGCCATATGATCTACCTAGCAGCTCACCAGTTTTAAAGATATACTTATATGCTTCCATAGTTGTTTTCTTAGGGAAAAAACTATATCCATACTCTGCCAGCGCCATCTCATCAGTAAAAGAAATAATTACAATAAATATAAAAGGAATTATGCATGATAAACTGAAAAGGGCCAAAATTATATTAAATATAACCTCTGCTACCGGCCCAAGGGCGTTTGGCCTATATTCCTTTTTCAATCCATTTCCCTCCATTCCTATTTATAATAAGTACACTTAATGACATTAGAATAATGCACTATCTTCATCTATGCGATTTACAACTTTATTTGTTATTAAAATCAGTACAAAACCTACTAGTGACTGAAATAAACCTGCAGCAGTAGACATGCCGATATTTCCCATTTTCATAAGACCTCTAAATACATATGTATCTATAACATTTGTCACCGGATATAATGCCCCAGAATTCCTTGGTACATTGTAGAACAAACCAAAGTCTGCGGAAAATATCCTTCCAATTCCCAGAATAGTCATCATAATCATCATGGGTTTTATAGAAGGAATGGTAATATACTTAATCTGTTCCCATTTGGTAGCACCATCTATCATTGCTGCCTCATAATATGTCTTATCAATACCGCATATTGCTGCTAAGTACACAACGCTATTGTATCCGGTACCCTTCCATAGGCTTACAAAAGTCAATATAAATGGCCAATATTTAGGCTCCATATACCAGTCCTTTGCTGCGATCCCCATATTTTCAAGCATTTTATTTAAAAATCCTGATTCAGAGCTTAAAAAGGCAAAAACAAAATAACTAACTACTACCCAAGACAAGAAGAAAGGAAAAAACATCGCTGTTTGATATACCTTCGCCAATTTCTTGCTAGCTATCTCATTGAGCATAATAGCAAAAAAGACAGATATAAAGAGACCTAAGAACAACCAGAGTATATTATATCCTACTGTATTCCGAATAATAACATATGCATCATTAGTGGCAAATAAGAATTTAAAATTCTTTAGTCCTACCCATTCACTATTTATTACACTTGCAAAAAAACCGCCCTTGCTTATCTTAAAATCTTTAAATGCAATAACAATACCTAACATAGGAATATATTTAAAAATAAGAAACCATAATGCACCAGGTAACACCATCATTGTAAGGGCAAAATTCTTCTTGAATGATTGAGATTTTACATTAGCCACCTTTTCCCACCTCCATTTCATATCTTAAAAGTACTAACCAAACAAGATACTGGCATTTAGAAAGTTGAATTATATCTGCTATATATGATATATCATATATAGGACATATTGTCAATATTTTATATTAAAATATTGTTTTATACATCGTATGATATATTTTGCTCTGTAATGCCATAATTTTATCCATTGTTTTTATATCAAGATATATTTTGCTTGCAGATTTATGAATCGGCATTAATATTTACCCATAAAAAAAAGGCTATATGAATATAGCCTTTTTATAAATAAAAATTAATCTGTTATATTGAGTATGGACTGATCTTCAACAAAAGTAATTACATTATACAAAATCATTATATTATCTATATGTTCATCCCTTACCAGTTTCTCTATGCTATCTGTATAATACCTCGGATCCACCATATAAATCTCATCATAATGCTCCAATAGAAATGGCACCAAGGTATTTGCATAGGAATCTTTTATTATAAGTAGCTTTCTATTATTTCTTCCCGGTGTAGTTATCCTTATTAAGGGATAATTGCCACCTAAAAACACCATATATTTATCCTTTTTACCTAACGCATCCATATCATATATGGAACTAGCAGTTTTGCCCTCCATGCAGTATTCCACCTTATAATCCATTGGATTTATAGGCATATATAATTCTATACTATCGGGGGATATATGCCTATATCCGCTTTTAGAATACAAGGATCCATAGAAGCTATCTGTAACCTGTTGTATTTTAAACTCTTCCATATCACTAGCCTTAAAACCCATCTTAGCTGCAATACTCCTATAGGCATAGTATGCACCCCTGGTAGTCCAATGGTGATCAGTCCTATAGTATATATATTCATCCCTTTTAGAGAATAGTGCATCATATACATCTATAAAATGTATGTCCCCATCTAACCCATCACGTATAATATCCATGTATATACTTTCATCTGCTACAGGCGCATTCTTAGGCAGCTTATCCTCCAATACCTTTACGGAATTTGGTACCAGCACAAAATATTTATTGATATCAGGAAACATATCAGACAATGCATTTACCGCCTGTATTTTCTTATCCATACTTTCCCCCTTGGGCGCATCAAAACCCTGCATAAGGTATCCATCTTTACAGAGGAATACGCCGTTATTATCCATCTTACCCATTGCCTTTTCCATGCCAGACTTTATACCTACCCATCCATCCCTAAAGGGAAACTGGTCTGAGATATACCGTTCAAACTCAGAAGTAAATCTCCCCTTTAAAAGTCTCTTCATTGAAAATTCAGGCATTTCCTGAAGCACCCTATTCTCCCCATCAGAAAAAGATCTATCAGGCATAAATATATGCATTACCGGTATACCGCCTATAAAGCATACAAATATAATTACCATGATCTTTGTATATATGTTTTGATGTCTATGCACAATAAACCCCCATTCAAAAATAATACCTGATATATCAAAATCTAAAATATAAAAATGGATTATAGCTCTCATTTACCAGATAGGCAGTAGAAAGCAGCAACAATATAATATACAAAATGGGCTGCACTGCTAAACTAAAACCCTCAAACCTTGTCCTCATGTTTGAAGCAACCCGTTTTGGCAAGGGTGTACAGCTAATTATAAGCACTATAAAATATAACGCATAACTCCTCAAATAGTAAAGGCAGGTCTTATCAAAGAGCCCGCTCCCGCCCATGCCAAACATCACCCTTGTAAACTCCATGCCCTTTGTCATATCATCAAACTCAAAGAACACCCACCCCAATATGACTATAAGCATGGTATATATATGTCCTACAAAATTTGGCTGTCTGTCCAGCCATTTCTTTAAGAAACATTTTTCAATGGTCAATATAACGCCAAAGTATAAACCCCAAAGTATAAAATTCCAATTGGCACCATGCCAAAATCCCGTCAAAAGCCATACTATAAATATATTCCGATATTGCTTTAGTTTACCTTCCCTGTTGCCTCCAAGGGGTATATATACATACTCGCGAAACCACGAGCCTAAAGAAATATGCCATCTGCGCCAAAACTCTGTGATGTTTTTTGATATATATGGATAATCAAAGTTCTCCATAAATTCAAATCCGAACATCCTTCCAAGGCCTATAGCCATATCGGAGTACCCGCTAAAATCAAAATATATCTGGAGGGTAAACGCTCCTATGCCCATCCATGCAGATACGGTGGACATATTTTTTATATCCAAGGACTTTATACTGCTCCATAGAAGGCCTATGTTGTTTGCCAATAATACCTTTTTAGATAGACCTATTATAAATCGCTCTATACCCTTTGAAAAATTATTAAGGGTCTCCTTTCGTTCCCTGAGCTGCTTTTCGATATCACCATATTTTACTATGGGACCTGCAACTAGTTGTGGAAACATAGTAACATATGTGCCAAAGCTTATAATATCCTTCTGTACATTCACCTTCTCAAGATATACATCTATTACATAGGACATGGTTTGAAATGTATAGAATGATATACCTATTGGCAAAGGTAATTCCCTATATTCTAAATTTATACCAAAAATTTTATTTATATTTTCAATAAAAAAACCGTAATATTTAAAATAGCCAAGCAAACCTATATTTACAACTACAGATGATATTAAAATCAGCTTGTCCTTTTTCCCCATGCCCTTAAATTTATCTATAAGTATGCCGCATATATAGTTAAATATAATGGAAAAAATCATTATGACAACATATACAGGCTCACCCCAGGCATAAAAAATAAGGCTGGCAATAAGGAGCACCAAATTTTTTGCCCTGCCTTTTGATATATAATAAGCAAATAATGTTATTGGTAAAAATACAAATATAAATATTAAGCTGCTAAATACCATATTACCCCCTGCCAAACCCCTTCAAGATATTTATTTAAAGCTATTTTCAAAGGCTTCTTCGATTTTTTCTGCATCCTTTGAAACTACAAAGAGTATATAATTGCCCTTCGAAGTAAGTACATGTTTTTGTATAAGTTCATACTCCTCAGGAATATAGGCCTTAAAGCCTTCCTTCTTATCCTCTATCCTATCCTTTATATCATCTATTATATCATCTATATCATCTTTCTTATTAGCCTTTATTACAGCCACCTCATCGGACCTTATATTTGACGGAGCGAGATATAATAAAAACTCCTCCACCTCATCCTTATCCATATCATATAGCTTATCAAAATCCTTTTGATCGCCCTTTATCATCTCTGACACATCTGATGATTTTTTTATATTCTCCCATATCTCTGCCATTGATGGCTCCTTTTCAACCTTATCAGACTTTGTGCAACCTGAAATCCATGTTATGGAAAACATTAGCAAAAATACTATGCTTATAATCCTATAACCTTTCTTCATATTATTATCAATCTCCCTTCATCTTTTATTATTACATATTTTCCTTTATATAGTTGAGCCATACGATATAAAATTTATATTTATAATGTATGCCATCTGGTTCTCTGAGCTCATCGCCATATTGTTTGGCCACGGCGGCCACATCCATATAAGAAACCCCTTCTTTTTCCGCCATCTCCTTAAGTGCCCTATTAAACTCATCTATCCTAGGATTATTAAGATTGCCAGATCTCTTCTTGGCCCTATCATCCACCGGAAGAATAGATTGGATATAGATTTTAGTATTTGGCAGCCTTTCCTTAAGGGCATCTATAAGTTTTGTATACCCTTCTATAAAAGTACCTTCCCCATCAATGACATCATTCATGCCAAATAGTATAAAAATCTTCTCTGGCCCCTTCTCTACTACTTTGTCAAGCTTTGACATGGCCTTTCTAGATGTAAGCCCCTTTATGCCAAGCACCCTGGACTCGTCCACAAACTTATAATAGGATATGGATTCAGTAATTGAGTCCCCAAAAAATACACAATTTTGAAATTCCTTGTTATAATCATACTTTATCTCTATAGATCCCTTTTGCTGAACCTCTTTTGGTGCTTCTTCCTTCGGTGCTTCCCCGTTCGGCACTTTCTCTTGCCCATTTTCCCTTTGAGCTTCATTATCATTTAGTTCATTTACAACTGTATCTGCCTTATCTTGATTGCCCTTAGGGCTCTTCTCCTTCTCTAAAGCCAAATCATTAGTGTTTTTAGCAGTATCAACATCCTTTACTTTTGCATCTGCTTCTGCGTTTATTGCTAGATCTTTATCCTTTGAAATAAACCCTTTAATACATAAACTTAAAACAAGAATTGAAACAATACTTATAAAAATAATAAACCTTTTCCTATCTGCGACCCTTACTCTAGTCAATTTTACAAAATTCATAATATCATGACACCTGCTCCTTATATCTAGAATAACACTATATATGATTTTACTATCGAACTCAAAAAAATAAGTTACGAAAAGATTTCAATTTTATTTCATTATATAAACAACTGATATTCTAACAAAAATATATAGGAGCATAACTTATACAAGCCATGCTCCTATATATTAATTACTCTCTATGTTCTGCCCCGATTCTCTATATAGATCAATCTCTCCATCTAACTCTATCTTTATCACAGTACAATCCTTATCTATGGCATCTTCAGGAACATCTATCCATAGTATGCCAGGTATGTTAAGCCACGGAGCTCCTCCTAGTTTCTTATATCCGAGTTCCATTCCACTGCCTAAGGCTGTAATCTTCTTTATCCTATTTCTTATACCCTTCAATGGCACATCATCATATGGCCTATCAAAGCAAAATAGGTACAATGTCTTTTTATCCTTTGATAGGGTGCTAGGTCCATAAAAGTGTCCAGGCGGGAGCCCTGCCTCCGTATCATATATGGCCTCATCATGACGTCTAATCCATTCACCGAGGCCTAAAAGTCTCTTTTCCTGCTCCGGATCTATACTCCCATCCTCCATTGGACCAATATCCAGAAGCATATTGCCGCCCATACCTATGCACTCTGCAAACATCCTTATAATCTGCCTTACCGATTTATAATTCTTATCATCGGGCTGATATCCCCATGAATCATTTACCGTTACACAAAATTCCCATGGTCCTTCAGGCCTTATTATGGGTATACCCTGCTCAGGGGTCTTGTAATCACCATATCCCCACATACGGGAGTTTAATACTACATTGGGATTAAAGCTGTGGAGATACTCCCTAAGCTCTTTCATCCGCCATTCATCTGCGCTCTTTTCCCAATCTCCATCAAACCACAATAGATCTGGATGGAAATTTTCCATGAGTTCCTTTAATTGACCCCTATGAAATTTTAAAAATCTCTCCCATGCTTCAAAATCCTCTTCACCCTCTGGATGGGTAAACCTATTTCTATTTAGATTGGCAAGATTCTCCCTCTCATCCTCCCTATATATGGATGCATAATCAGGATGAGACCAGTCAAGATGTGAAAAATATAATCCAACCTTCAATCCTTGCTCCCTTACTGCCTCTACCCATGGTTTTATAAGATCCCGGCCTGCAGGTGTCTTGTGCACTACACTTAGATCGTTCAGTTTAGTATCCCATAGTGCAACACCATCATGATGCTTTGTAGTAAGGACTGCATATCTTGCACCTGCCTTTTTATACAGCTCAGCCCAGGCCTTTGGATCATAATTTTTTGCTGTAAAACCTTCACACTGTTTCATATAATCCCCATAGGATATCCCACCATTATAGAAGGACCAGGACTCTGCTATCCCATATACAGAATATATTCCCCAGTGTATAAATATCCCCAATTTAGCATCTTTAAACCATTGCTGCATCATACATAATTACCCCTTCCATAGAAATGCTCAAATTCCATTATAGCATTTTTATGGAAGGGGAACAAGAATAAACTGTTAAATATATTGCTACTGCTCATTACTACGATTTCTTAGCCATTCCTCAACTTCTAATTGATTATACCGTATGCTCTTCTTTTTGCCTATATATGGCATACCTTCCTTCCTCCATCTCCATGCCGTCGTAGAATTAATAGACAACCATTCACAGAGCTCCCGCTCTGTTATCCATTCAGCCATGGTTAATACTCCCCTTACATATATTATATTATTACATTATGTTTAAATATAATTAAATTATACACTTTGTTTATTTTTTGTCAATATCCTCTTCTTATTGTAAAAATACCGCCAATCTCCATATTTGTTAATGGAAATTGGCGGTATTTATCAATCCTTATGGGGAAGTGTTTTCAACACTTCAGATGCTACCTTCCTTACATTCTCATCTTCATCGGTAGTAAAACTCCTTATATGCTCACTGGCTATTGGATTACCAATTTTACCTAATGTCTTCATTATTTCTATGCGAATTTCTGGATCTGCATCCCTAAGCATTGTGATCAATTTATTGGCAATATCCAGATCCTTAGAAGTAGCTAATGCCCTTATAGCTGCCAATCTAATATCTTTATTAGAATTTGTCGTTGCCTCCAATAATTTATTTGTCTTTCCCTTTTGTTCCCATGATTCGATCTTTTTTAATGAAACACCAAACATGGACAACCACTCCTTTTTATAATATTTTATATGAATAATATGAAAGCAAAACTTCATTGGTTTTGTACTTTCCCATAGTATAAACCTCAAATATGAATACCTTCCATAAGCATATCCATAAGTGACTGCCTGTCTCGTTCCCTCTGTGCCTCACCATAGCTTAACATTGCACATCTCATACAATGGCGGATTACCATATCATAAAATATATCTGCTACAAAATCACAATCGATATCCTTTATACACCCTTCCTGCTGCCCACACTCAAATATTCCTTTAAGCACATCGATAATCTTTGTCCTTTGATCACAAATATATTTCTGCAATTCATTTTGGGTTTCAGCCTTTAAAGATACTCCGCCAGTTTTAAACATCATATCGCTGGTCTTTATATTCCTATTGACCTTCTGTTCGTGGAAATATATAAAGGCATATAGTTTGTCCATAAATACATGCTCTTCGTTTACCTCTTTTATCATCTTTAAAAAATATCTTTCATAATTGTGTTCAAAAACTTGAAGAAATAATGCCTCTTTGCTTTCAAAATACTGGTATACTGTGCCTTTCCCTATACCTGCATATTCTGCTATTTCATCTATACTTGTATTATAAAATCCTTTTTTACTAAACATATGTGTAGCAGCGTCCAATATCATCGACTTTTTACTTTTTATAGCCAATATCTATCTACGCTCCTTTACTATAAAGCATTTTATGGCTGAACGTTGACTGACCAGTCAGTCTATGTATAATATAGCACAAACACTCGGATATGACAATAAAATTCCCTGTTTTTATAAAATATATCGCCAATCTCCAAATATCCAGAGATTGGCGATATATTTTATATTTGATTCACTTTCCTTTCGATTTCCTGCAATACCCTATTATAGTAATCCAACATGGTTTTAAGGTTTGGATCCAAATTTTCAAGTGCCATTCGTACCGATTGAACGTTTGCCTTATCTTCTATAGAAAGATCACCCTTATCTGCTAGTTCACATATCCCTTTAATTACTAGTTGTACCTTTTCAAAATCCTCTTCAGATAGTGGCTGTGTGTTATATATACTATTTGTATAATCCCTCATTATTGATATGCCATAATCTATATTAGGTGCCCACTTACCACCTAAATCTTCTATGTATTTTATCGTACCTGCCCAACCTGCAGTCTTAGTTATGTACCACCTAGGATGTGGCGTCCCTATAGGATCTACTCCACAATATATACCCATATGGTTAAAATGTGCCCTTACACCATCCTCCGGCGTTTCAAAAGACTCATGATCCTCGGTCTTATCCCCTGTGGGATTGGCAGTCTTTATACCTGCCCAATTGTTCATATAGGGTCTAACTGAACCGGTATAACGCCCAAAGTTGGTCTCCTTTGCCGCCTGAGAATAAAGTATCTCAGGATTAATCCCCGTTTGTCCATAATAGTACCAATAGGTAGGTGCAATATCTATATACCTAAAATGGGCACCTTTTTTTATGGCCCAAGTCTGCGCCTGCAGTATAGTAGCCTTAGTAGTGCCTATTATGGGCGTCTTAAGGGACTGTATTTTATTTTCTACAGCTAAAAATTTATCTATCAAATTACTAGGAATTGATGTCCGTTCATCTCCAGACATATTATCATAGATTCCCCTTGCCTCTTCAACCCTTTTTTTATCATCTGCCCTTATCTGGGCAATAGTAGAAGGCTCAGGCAGTAGATTTACTATATCAACAAATTTATTGCTAGGGGAATCGGGAGCCGTTGGCTCCGGCCTTATTTCATCCGATGCCTTAAACACCCTATTGTCTATTACCCCATCTAATCCTGCATCTCGAAGATTTTGAAGACATCTATCTGCATCTTGTTTTGTTTCAAACTTATCTACTATCATCCAATACCAATCATTTTCCGGTATATAGAGGGCAAATGCATTCTTAAACCCTCTATCCATAAGCATTTGTATATTATTTACTGCATTTACCTTATCTCTATTTATTGAATATCTAACACAATAGTAGCCATTTAATCCTGATTTTATCCTATCCTCCAATGCCGTTAGCTTATATACATTGTTTACCCTCTTTTGTTGATCCAAAGTAAGTCGATCATATGCTATTCTTACTACCTGAACCTGTTTTTTAAGACTATCATCTATTTCCTGTACCTCTTCTACCTCTGGCAATGTATCTATTAAATTGATTACCAGCTGAACTGCCTTTTTATCCTCTTCTGCCGGATCCGTTGGTTTAGGATCAATTGGTTTAGGATCAACTGGTTTAGGAGCTTGTCCATCTTTTACTATTCTTATGTTGATGGCCTCAATGCGCCTACTTTCTCCTGCTGTTCCGGCAAATGCGCCGTTTGACTTCCATTTATCTACGTTGGCCTTTGGATTTCCCGTAAGTTTTAAGGCATTTAATCTATTATCAATACCCCAACCGTATTGGGCCATGTGTACCTGATATTCTATCTTATATCCCTTGTAATCACTGTTTGTCCTGGTATCGATCAGCCTTAGTTGTATGCCCTCTATCCGTTTTGACTCACCTTTTGTACCTATATAGCCATTGGATTTTAACCACAAAGAACCATCCTTAGGATCCTTCCACACATTCTGGCTACCTGCCTTTGGCATATCACCAAGCCCTTGCACATGTCCTCTATAGACTAAAATCATATTAGCAGGAGGATTTGTAAGCTTTAAGCTTAAGCCTTCTATCCTCTTACCCTTACCCATGGTACCTAGTCTAGTAGTAACTCCTTCTACTATATATTCACCATTAAGATTGCCATAGCTTTCCACATGCCCAGACCCTGAAAACTTTATAGCATCATATACCTCTTCGCCAGAGGTATTATTGGATATTATCCTTACATTTATCGCCTCAATACGTCTACTTTCTCCTGCTGTTCCGGCAAATCCACCATTGGACTGCCACTTATCTACGTTGGCCTTTGGATTTCCCGTAAGTTTTAAGGCATTTGATCTATTATCAATACCCCAGCCGTATTGGGCCATGTGTACCTGATATTCTATCTTATATCCCTTGTAATCACTGTTTGTCCTAGTATCGATCAGCCTTAGTTGTATGCCCTCTATCCGTTTTGACTCACCCTTTGTACCTATATAGCCATTGGATTTTAACCACAAAGAACCATCCTTAGGATCCTTCCACACATTCTGGCTACCTGCCTTTGGCATATCACCATGCCCTTGCACATGTCCTCTATAGACTAAAATCATATTAGCAGGAGGATTTGTAAGCTTTAAGCTTAAGCCTTCTATCCTCTTACCCTTACCCATAGTACCCAGTCTAAATACGAGCCTTTTTATGTACTCACTATTGACATTACTATATGTTTCTACATGTCCATACCCTGAAATGGTAACTTCGTCTGCTGCATTATACACCTCAGCAAATATTCCCGTACTGAATATAACGCCTAAAATCATTACAAAAATTAAAACCTTTGAAATAACCGATCTTCCAAACATTTCCCTTCACCCTCCTCTTAGGTCCCATGTAAATTAGATATAGTCTCTCCCCGTTACAGAACAATAAATTAACTGAAATACCTCCTTATACCATAATCGAAATATATATATGAATATTATATTGGTATTTACCCTTCTTTTCAATAAGCAGTATTAAATAATAGTACCATTTTCCTAGAGAACACTAAACAACCTATTCGTATTATTCTAAGTTGTGCTTCAGCTTTTTATCTCCTTATCTGTATATCTTGAAATATCGTAAGGTAAATACTCATAGTTTTGAATGTGTTTTTTTATGTCCTTTGGAAGTTCTTCATATCCATTTATCATTTCTCTAAGAGTAGTTTTTATATTTCAGTTACCTTTACCGTGATATCTTACCAAGCAACTCTAACTATGCTCTATTATCCAATTTAATAAATCTTTATCACTTACTGATCCGTTTGCTAAACCTAATCCAAGTCTAATCAATTCACCATCTGTACAAGTAACTTCAATTCCATTTAGTTCAAGGAACACAAGCATTGCTAATATTCCAATCCTCTTATTTCCATCAATAAAAGGATGATTATTTATAAGAAAATAACCCAATTTAGCAGCTTTAGATTTAACAGTTCTATATATGTCTTCTCCACCAAATGTTTGAAAAGGTGCATTTAAAGCAGAATCTAATAAACCTTCATCTCTAATACCATCACTCCCGCCAGTTTCTTTAATAAGAAGACTATGCATATTTAATATTTGCGTTTTAGTTAATCTTTTCATTTGGATAATTCCTCAAATGCTTTCATATGTTTAGATAATACTCTTTTAGCAACTTCCTCTACTTCTTCATCATCAATTGTTTTAACCTTCTCTAATTGACCATATTCTATTAACACATAACGTGGTACATTGTTTTTCAAAATTATTACAGTTCCATTTTCATCTACAATTCTTGCTACTTTTGAAAAGTTTTGATTAGCTTCTGAAATAGAAACTAAATTTTCGATATTAACTTTCATAAAAATCCACTCCTTTCTACTTATATTATACCCCACCTTTTAGGATAAATTCAACCTAATTTATGATAAGTAAAAAAATATACAGCTCTTATCCAGTAATACTAGATATCGATAGATTTCATAAAGCCCTTATAATCATTTTGTCCTTAGTTCGTTGTATAATTAAATGCAACACCAAAAAATATAGAACAATAGTTACTCCATGAAAGCCTCTAAATAACTTCCTCTTGATAAAATAAATGTAGCAATTTTTGCAATGAAATACCTTGTTTTTTTCTTGCCAAACTAAAGGTATACTATCTTATATCCCTTGTAATCACTGTTTGTCCTGGTATCAATCAATCTTAGCTGTATGCCCTCTATCCGTTTTGATTCATTTTTTGTCCCTATATAGCCATCGGATTTTAACCACAAAGAACCATCCTTTTGAAATAATCGTTTTCCCAAACATTTCCCTCCGCCTTGCTCTTAGATCCCATGTAAATTAGATATAATCTCTCCCCGTTATAGAACAATAAATTAACTGAAATACCTCATTATACCATGATCTAAATATATATAATAATACCATTTTCCTATACAAGAGTTTTATAAAAATTAGGTGCCACTCTAATAATACTATATCTCTACATATTTTCACTTCCCCATTGGCACATAGCCTCTAAAATAGGTACAAGGGTCTGCCCTTTTTTAGTTAACCAATATTCCACCTTAGGAGGTATTTGATTGTACTGCTCCCTATGAACCAAACCTTTAGACTCCAAATCTTTCAATTGTTGACTTAACATCTTATGAGTTATTCCATTAATGCTCTTTTTTATTTCACCATATCTCTTAACTCCATCTTGGGCTAAACTCCATAATATAAGAGGCTTCCATTTCCCTCCAATAGCCTCCAACGTATATTCCACAGGACATCTATATTTTTTAGTAATATCATTATCTATAATCATAATTAACACCTTACTCTCTTTTTGGTTAGTATATTACTTAAAAGTACATACTTGTATTATATATCGTATAACATATACTATACAGTATAATCTGAAAAATAACATTGTAAAGTTAAATCAAAGTAGAGGAGGATTTTTATGATGAAATACAACGATATGGAAAAGAAAAACATAGGTGCTACATTTGCACTATATCCAACTCCAGATACCATAATAGGAACGGAAGTTGATGGTAAGGTAAATTGGGTAAATATTGCCCATCTGGGCATAGTGGGAATGGATAAAATAATGCTAAGTATGCATAAATCTCATTATTCCAACAAGGGAATAAAGCAAAACAAGACTGCTACGGTAAATTTAATCAGTAAAGATATGATAGTTAAGGCTGATTATGTAGGAATAGTCTCTGGACATAAAGTAGATAAATCCAATGTGTTTGAATATTATTATGGTACCTTAAAAACTGCCCCCTTAATTAAAGATTCTCCAATCTCTATGGAGTGCAAACTTGTAGATAACTATGAAACAGAAGAAGAGGATAACTTCATACTAAAGGTAGTAAATACCTATGTCGATGAAAATATATTAGATGAAGATGGCAAAATAGATTATGAAAAATTTAAACCTGTGTTATTTGAAATGCCAACAAAATCCTATTTAGAAGCAGGAAATAAAGTCGGCAATTGCTGGAGCGATGGTAAAAATTATATTTAAAGATTAATGACGACTGCACTAGAGTCAGTAAACATGAAAACCAAGTTTAAAATGCCTTTAAAGAATAATTTTTCTGTATACAAAAATGCCCTGAACCATGTTTAAATCAAAGATTCAGAGCATTTTTATATATCCAAACTAATCCCATATTTTTTATTTTGTTAGGGCTTAATTTTTCATACCTGTCAATGCAATTCCCTCAATAAAGTAACGCTGTGCAAAGATAAATATAATCAAAATAGGTATAGTCGCCATCACACTCCCAGCCATAATATGATGATATGCTGTTGAATACTGTCCTTGCAACAAGGCAATACCAATAGACAATACTCTTGCCTCATCAGAAGTGGTAGCAATAAGGGGCCATAGAAAATCATTCCACGAATACATGATCGTAAAAACTGCTAAGGCCGTCAAAGCTGGCTTAGTTAAAGGTAACAATAACTTCCAATAGATACCGAAATAATTGCATCCGTCAATTTTACCCGATTCAATGAGCTCATCGGGAAGAGTCATAAAGAATTGCCTCATCAGAAATACCCCAAAGGCACTGAACATACCAGGAGCAATTACAGCAGCTAAAGTATCTAGCCATCTTAAAGTCTTCATGATGATATAGTTAGGTATCAAAATCATTTGTGTAGGAACCATTAATACTGATAAAAAACCAAAAAACAAAAAGTCTCTTCCTTTAAACTTAAGTTTTGCAAACGCAAAAGCTGCTAGAGAACAAAAAAACAACTGGCCCAACGTTCTTACAACGGTTACAATAATAGTATTACGATAATAGGTTAAAAAAGGCACGGTATCAATAACTGCCCTATAATTTTCAAACTGGGGTACCTTAGGAAAAACAACGGGAGGCACCTTCATAGTTTCTGGAAAAGTTTTTAAGGATGTAGAAATCATCCAGAAAAACGGTATAATCATAATTATAGATCCCAGTATAAGGATTACATGAATCAATATTTTCGATAATGGTATCTTCCTTTTATCCATTTTCATTCCTCCTTACAATATGTAACTGATTATTCATAGTGGACCCATTTTTTCTGACCCATAAATTGGAGATAAGTCAAAAGTAGAATAATCAAAAATAACACAATTGCTTGTGAGCAAGCATATCCCATTTTAAAATATACAAATCCATTTTCATAAATACCAAATACTATAGAACGACATGCATCTCTTAATGAGCCCTTGGTTGCACCTAAAATAACAAATATAGGATCAAAAACTTGTGTTGCACTAATAAGAGAGGTAACACTTACAAAGAATATAGACGGAGTTAATAATGGGATAGTTACATTTCTAAAAGTTTGCCATCTGTTAGCACCATCAATTTCAGCAGCTTCATAGTATACTCTTGATATACCTTGTAGTCCAGATAACAGAATTACAATATTATAACCTAGACCACCCCAAATACTAATAAGCATGATGGCAGGTAATATGAATTTTTCATTAGATAACCATCCAACGGGAGCAAACCCTAAAAACTCAAGAAAATAATTCACTAAGCCATAATCAGCATTTAATAACCATTTCCATACCATGGCTACTGCGACAGGCATGGTCATAGTAGGTAGAAAGAAAAAAGTTCGGTATAAGTTTTGCCCCCGTATTTTAGAATTTAATGCGACTGCTAAAAGTGTAGAAAGGACAATAGTGCAAGGAACTGTGATAATTGTAAACCAAAAAGTATTAATGATTCCAAGCTTAAATGTATCATCTCTCAGCAACAGTTTAAAATTATTTAATCCTGTAAAAATTGGAGTACCTATTCCGTCCCAATCAAACAATCCTAAAACAAGTGAAAATACAATGGGAATTATATAGAATACAGTAAGACCAATGGAATTGGGAGCAATAAAAAGATAACCAGCAAAGCTTTCATTATATAACAAACCCTGTTTTAATGTATATGATTTCTTTTTGTTGCCATTTAAAACATTCAATATCCGTTCCTCCTAACATATTACCAAATTAATTTATAAAAGCGGTATGAAGAATGCAAAGAATTCACACCCTTCATACCTTTTAATCATCATTTATTTCTCAGACGCTAGGATTTCATTCATTTGTTCAGCAATTTTTTTCATAGCTTGATCTGCATTTTGTTTGTTCATCCAAGCATCAGTCAATTCTTTAGCTTCTACCTCCATCCATTCAGATGCCCTTAAAGATACAGGATATGGATGACTATAGTTAGCAGCATCAACAAACACTTGAAGATTCATAGAAGGAATAGCATTTACCCAGTCTTCTTCTATGCCCTTATAACTAGGGATGGTAATACCTTCTTTAGCTAACAAAGCCATAGAATCCTTTGAAATCAAGTGATTAATTAATTTCCAAGTTTCTTCAGGATACTTGGTCTTAGCATATCCTGCCCAAGATAATCCATGAATGATGGTCTTTCTCTCGTTTGTATTAGGGCTCATGGGCAAAGGAGCAATATCAGCCTTATCTCCAAGAGATTCATATACAATAGGTACATACCATGAACCAATGGTAGTCATAGCTACCTTGCCAGAATTAAACAGATCTTCACCTGTAGTATCTATCATCTGCTGCCCAGTAGGAGATACACCATCTTTATAAATTAGATCCAATAAAAATTGAATGGCTTCAATGCTCTCTGGTTTGTCAAATAATGAAGTTTTGTGATCTTCACTAATTATCCCACCGCCATTCATAACCATAAAATTATAGTAACCGCTTTGATTTGCATTAAGGGAAGCAAAACCATACTGAATAATCTTCCCATCATCGCCTTTAATGGTTAACTTCCTGGCATTTTCCCTTAAAGTATCCCATGTCCAGGTATCATCCGGATATTCAACTCCTGCTTTATCAAACATCTCCTTGTTATATACAAGGGCAATAGTATCGTATTGTTCAGGAATAGCACATACCTTCCCATTATAGCTATAGCCTTCAATTAGGTCCTTGGGATAGTTTGAGACATCAACCCCATCTCGTTCAATATACTTTTGAAGTTCCAATAAAGACCCGTTATCAGCATACTTAGGGAAGTTCGGTATATTCATCCAAAATACATCAGGAGCATTATTGCCAACAGTAGTCGTCTGTAATTTTTCCCAATATTGAGCCCAAGGCACAATAGTAGCATCTACCTTGATATTAGGATTATCTTTTTCAAAATCATCAATCATCTTATCAATAACAGGCTTTTGTACTTGGTCCCAATACATCATGCTTAGTGTTACTTTCTTGTCATTATTGGCAGATTTTTGAGTCTTATCTTCATCAGAAGAATTGTTTACATCGATGTCACTAGAAGATTTATTATTAGAGCAACCTGACAATAGAAAAGCAAATACAAGCGCAATACAAAGTAAAAAAACAATAATTTTTTGACGTTTTGCCATAAAAAAGCACCTCCACTTAATATGTGTTAATTCTAACAGAATAGCACCTCATCTACAGATGATTTTTTGTTAAAGCTTTGTTATAATATGGTTGGGTAATAATATTATTTAGTGTTTAGCATAATACGGGCAATATAGAAACAGCATATATACGCGCTATAATTATGTTTAAATTAACGCCCGTATTATGCAATATCTTTGACAATAATAGTATAGCATTTAGTTGCGGCAAAGTCAACTAAATTCGAGTTTATTTTTTATAAACACGAATTTAGTAGTGTCTTTTAATGGGAGGAAAAACATGAAAAATGTAAATGATGACATGATATTAGACAAATATAATTGTAGTGATATAGATCCTTTTGCAACAAATGATGTGATTGTCTATCTGGCTGATCAATTAAAACTTACACAAAAAGATTTGGTTGAGCAAACTGGGCTTCATAAGTCACAAATGTCCCGTATATTTAATAAAAAGGAAATACCAACTAAGGAACAATTGGAAAGATTATCTGTACCATTAAAGATATCAAAGGAATTATTATGGCTAATTGGAGGATATATATTACCAGAAAGCAAAGAAGGTCCGTTAATTTCTGAATTAAAAACATTAAATAAACAACTAAAATCCATACATGAGGAAATAAAAAATAAGCAAACCTCCTATGAAATGGATTCAAATCTTACAACTAAAGAAAAAGAATTTATCAAAGAATATATAGAATTTACCCAGTATAGAAAAGAAAGGAATAGGCAATATAAATAATTTTGTATATTCTCTTCCATTGGCAAATATTTAGCTTATTAACCATTATGTCATATTTTATCGCTTTTAAATGACGATAATCTAATAATAGGAATGGGTGGCAATTAGCTGCCCATTCCTATTCATGAAAGAACCAAGGCTATATATGACTTAACTTGCTATTTTGGTTTTCGCTGTAGATCCTAGCGTTATTTACATAATGTGTTAATTTATCTCCTCATTATATCATTTAATCATTTTGTCCTTATATGGCATATAGCCCCATCCTTTAGTTTTTGTCCACCAGTAGATCTTATATCACCATGCATAACAACTACGTATTCTTCATTTGATTTTAACATATTAGCAGGGGCTATCTTTACCTTGTCACCTGTAAACTCTACTATATCATACTCTACCCTCGCCCCCGTTGCAATCTCTATGAGCTCAATATTATTATCGAGAGTAGATCTATCCACTTCCTTATTAAAGGATATCAAAAACTTTTTATCCGTACTGATATCATATAAAGGCGATAATACATCATATCCTGGATAATACCAGGTAGTGATAGCATCTTTTTTAAACAAGTCCCCATTCCATCCTGTATCCGTCCCTGCATAGATCTTTTTACCTCCCGCCATAGCACCTTTTATAAGCTCTGCATAACTTGTCCAAAATTTAGTCTGACGGGCTAAGTTTAAATCTACACCAAATATGCTGCCTCCCATATCTATGCCCACTATCCCCTTTTTTGCCTCATTTCCTCCTGTTTGCAAAAGGTATGCGGCTATCATCTGGGCATCTTGGCCTTCTATACTTATATCAGGCGGGAGCCCTACTTTGTTTATAGTCCTATCGTTAGGGGTAAAGAAATAATCTGTAGTAAGCTTTATCGCCCCACCATTGGATAAAAAGTACATATTCTGCATACATCCCTTGCCAAAGGTGGTATTCCCCACTATATATGCCTTGTCATAGTCTCTTATGGCTCCTATAAACGCCTCTGATGCACTTGCACTATATTCATCGGCTAAAACTATTACCGGCTTCCCTATCCTTACCTTTTGCGGTATAGCCCTATATTCCCCCTCTGATGTTTTATTCCTAGTCTTTATCGCTACATTGTCATCTATGAAAAAACCAGCCAATTCAAGGGCAGTATTTAGGTATCCCCCACCATTGCCCCTAAGATCTACAATATACCCCTTGACGCCTTCCTGCTCCATATTTAGAACAGCCTTTTCAAAACGTTTGGCAGTATCCGTACCGAAGGACATAATATCTATATACCCTATTTTGCCATCAAGCATGACATGTTGAATAGTAGGTATATCTATCCTGTGTCTCCCTATCTTTAAGCATAATATCTCTCCGCCACGTTTTACAGTTAGACTAACATATGTACCCTCGTCTCCAGAGATATATGTAATAGCAGCATCTGCATCAATACCTGCCAGAGGGCATCCATCCACCTCTGTAATAATATCTCCAGGAAGGAGACCTGCCTCTGATGCCCCTGAACCTTCAAATACAGATAAGACCATTATCCCTTCAGGTACCTGCTCTATAACAACCCCTATTCCCACATACTGCATCTCTATAGAGCCTATAAATGCATTTAACTCCTTTGGTGTCATATATGTAGTATATGGATCATCTATTTTATCCATAAGATCATCTATATCTGTAGAATTAAGTACATCACCTTCAAGTGGCTCCACATAGTCCTTATTGAGCCAATATTTAATTTCATCCAAGCTGTCATCTGCATGGGATACGGTCGGAAATACGCTTAAAATGAGTACAAATATCAACAGAAAGGATAATACCTTTTTCAAATAAACCATCACCTTTGCATATATAATATTATATATATTATAGCGTTTGTATAAACTTTCCTCAATATTATCTCCTAAAAGTTTTACCATCATCAACCAATGTTTTAATGTGATAAAAGAATTGCCTGTTTTTCTGTATATCCAAACTAATCCTTAAATATATAACCCTTAGTGTTTAAAAAATATCCTATTCCTTATTTTGACCTATCCTTTTTGAATTGCCTCTTTATCCGTTTCTTGTATAACTGTCACCGTTATATCTTTACTAGCTGTAACTTCTCCTTTTGTCAAGGTTATCTTGTAGGTACCTTTATCGCTATTTACAATTTCTACAGTTACAGTTATATCTTCATTTTCTATGAGCCCTTCTACTGCCATTTGTATTTTCTCAACTGTCACTTCATCTAGCTGTAAATCTACAACCTCTATTTTTGTGCTTGTTAGTATATAGTCTATACGTTTATGTGGATTATCTACAGGAAATGTATAACCTTCCCCTTCTCCCGCTAAGTCCCAACTATCACTCAGATATTCAAACAACGGTACAAGTTCAGGCGCATCTGGTAGAGCATTTAAATCTCCAACTAAAATCTTAGGTCCCGCTATTTCCGAATAGATATTAAGCATATCATCAACTTGCATCTATCTTACCATAGGATCACCACGATAATCTAAATGTGTTACATGAAAATAAAGCATATTCCCATTTACATTAATTTTAGCTTCTAGGAACCCTGGCATAGGAGAAGGAGCTGCTGCAAGTGCTACTGTCTATAGTATGATTGAAAGTGCTAAGGCCAATGGAATTAGCCCTTATAAATATCTAAGCTTTATATTTAGCGAATTGCCAGGCATACAATTTGGGCAAAACCCTGAGTTCCTAGAAGATTATCTTCCGTGGAGTGCAGATGTTCAAGCCACTTGTAAATAATCATAGGTCTATGATTACAGCATTTTTTTAGAATTTTCAATACACCAAGTTATTATGCGCTTACTTTTAATCCTTAGAAATGATGGATTTGAAGAACTATTTTTTAATGGCCATGACTGGTAAATTACAATCTTCCAGCCTTGGCCTTTTTCTTTGCGTAAAAAAAACCTCACAAGTATTTTTCTACCTGTGAGGTCCTTCTTTATCTCGTTAGCAAGTTTCGACAAAAGTCGGGCAGTACCCGGTACCTTTGCGAGGGGGAGGGCTTTTCTCCCCTGAGCTTGCTCCGGTACTTTTGTGGCGTTAATAATTCTTAATCTTATAGACCAGCTGCTACTTTAACTGCTGCTAGAGTTCTGAATGGAGTTTTTAATGCTGTTCCGTCTTCGTTAAACTCTAATCCTAAGAAGAATGCTTCAGCTATATCAGCTTTTTCTGCGTTAGTCATTTCTGCAAATTCAGAGGATACTGCTTCTAAAGCATCAATAACATCTGAAATTTCATCATTTGCTTTTAAAGTATTTATACCACTTAATGCTTTTGTATATGATCCTTCAGTTCCTATAACGCCTTCTAAAGCTGTATTTAGAGCACTATAGTCGTTAAATTCTTTATCTTCTGCTCCATTCCTAGCTTCTAATACTTTTTCTGCTACAAATAATCTATCTGCCTTTGGAATATTAAGGTAAGCTTCAACTGGTAGTTCTAATAATGCAGCATCTACATCTTCTGCTGTTTCTGCTTCATTAACTAATACAACTACACCGTCTTGAGATAGTTCATCAACGAATTTAATTGTAAAACCGTCTTTTTGGATTACATTGCCATTTGCATCTTTAACTGTGAATTCTAGTGTCTTAGTATTACCGCCTGCTTGTGGTACGAAGTAGTATAATAGATAATGGTCGCCATCTAATTCTAGATCTTTTCTTAAATCATCACCGTCTAGTAGAAGGTCAAATTTATTTGCAAATTTTTCATTTAAAGTAATCTTTAATCCAATCCATTTAGCTGTTGCTGGTGGAGTATCATTGTTTGCTGGATACTCTGTTAATGCTAGGTAGTCACCTTTAACTGTTACTAGGCGTTTGTCATCTAATGTAGAACTATCAACAGTAACTCCTGCATTTGTTCCACCATCAGATACTACTGCAAGGTCTGTTATTTTCAAAGCTGCTTCTGCATCTGCTGCTGCTTGATTTGCAGTATCTATAGCTGTTTTAACATTAGCAACACTTAATACACCTGTTACTTCTTCGCCTGTCTTAAATCCTTTAATTTCTTCAATATATGCTTTACCATTAGCATCTTTATATGTTGTTATGTCTAATTGAGTTTTATCATTTACTAACTCAGCTAATGCTGTAACTTTAGCTTTTAGGTTTGTTGGTGTTGTTGCTTCACGAACATCAACGATAGCTAATTGAATATCAATATTCTTTAAAGCTGTTTTTGTTGCTGATTCTTGTTCACCTTTAGCATTTGGTGTAGCATATGTTTCAATTAAAGCTTTTGATGCTAATAATTTAGCTCTATCAACATTATTAGCTGTCTTTGTAGCCTCAGTAGTTACTTTACCATCATTAACAGTGTTAATTACAGTTTGTACTGCTGCTGCATCTGCTGGTTTATTTAATGCTTCTCCAGTATAGAAGCCAGCTTTATATTCATTAATCCATTCATTATTTACTCTTGCAAATACATCATTTTGTAATGCTGTTAATAAAGCGATATCATTGTTTGCTTCTAAAGCGTCTACTACTGCTTTGGTTGCAGCTTTTTCTGCTGCTTCTTTTTCGCCTGCTTCAACTGCATCATCATTTACTTTATCTACGAAACCTTGGATAGCTTCTACAGTTAAATCTCCCTCTAAGTCAGCTAAGAATTTATCTTTACCATCTAGGTATTTTTGAATGTTAGCTACTTCTACATTCTTAATTCCTAAGTCTGCGAAAACTTCGTTAAGTCCTAATTGTGTATCTGCAGCTACAAATGCTGCTAAGTTTGCTGCTAAGTCAGCATTATATGAAATTCCTGCTACTGTCCATATGCCTTCAACTTTAGTAACAGCTTTTACAAATTCAAATTCAGCTGTAGTGTCTCCTGCTGCTATATCAACAGGTTTTACTTCTACAACTGCACCTGTATTGTCTTTAACTTCTATTGTTTGTTGCATTAAATCTTCTGCTGGAGCTGTAATTTTTACAACTACAGAGTTATTGTTAATAGCACAAAATTACTTATTTCTCTGTATAATAAAAAGCCCTGAACCCCACTTAAATCAAAGGTTCAGAGCCTTCTTATATTCCTAAATTAGTCTTCATTTATATAATGAGTATCATTATGCATACTGATAGGTTTTATAAGCTTATTATTCATAAAGGTTTTCTAATAAATAATACCAGGGAGCCCACTCGTGCCCCCCATCTTTGGCAATAATACCACCTTAGGCCTTCATTCCAAAGTATATTTGTATTATTTTATCCGAAGTAGCTCCAATAATTTATTCTCTCTTTCTCTCATTCTATTTACAGCATCTCTTGAATTCATTTCTAATGGTTTTATATCTTTTATAGCTTTCTCTAGCCTTTCAACCGTTTCTGATTTTGATATTTTAAATTCTTTTGTAAAAGAATCAACTGACATAAAATCACCTTTAATCACAAGTATTAGTAAATAAGCATTTCTATTGAAGTGTCTTTTCAACATCCTTAATACTCTCATATGAGAGGGCTTCATCCATAATTCTATCTAGAGTTTCAGAGTCTAATGACTCTATCCTTTTTCTTAATTCTGGTGGGATAACACCAAATCTTTTGGTTAAAAGTTTTATAACCATTTTAGCTTCGCCTTCTACTTTTCCCTTTTCATAAGGCTCTCTGTATAGTGATGATTGCATTATGATCTCCTCCTTTACAAACTTTTTATATTTACTCTTTTCATACAACTTTTTAACGCATTGAACTGTAAGAAAATAATAGTCTTTGTCTGGAAGTGATTCCACAGCTGTTAGACATTCCAAAATATGTTCTTCTTCACTCTCTCCATCATGCTTCATAAATACTCTTAAAGGATATAATACCACTTGCTTATCTTTTAGTACTTCATATTTATCAATTTCATATGCTTTAATTACTTTGTATTGGTACTGCATCACATCTAAATCTTGTACTGTGCTTTTAAAACTACCTTCTATATTTTTTACATTAGTTGGTTCTTTTAGTACCATAAGTACTTGATAAATTGGTAAGTCATTATGCCATTTTATATAAGTATAATATTTAAGCATTCTTTTTAGCATTTCTGTATTACTTTTATATGCAGATTCAAATTCTATGTGAAGAATAAAACTCTCTTCATTTATATTAACTTTTGCTAAAAAATCCATTTCTATCATATCAGGTATAGATAGCTTTGCATGTTCAAGAGATATTTCATCAGCTTCTTTTACAACTGGTAAAACGAACTCAGCAATTCCTCTATAATCCTTTTTCCCTAATACTCTAATCGTTTCATCATAGGTTTGTGGCCTTGTTTCATAAGACATTTGGATATACCACCTCCATCTTACTATTATTATACCACAAACCTATCTTTTAAAAAGACTTTTTACTCATTTTTCAGAAGTGTCTCAACTTCCCTCTTGAATCCATACTTCTGGAGATATTCAATCAATGCTCCTTCCATGACTTCTCTCTGGGTGACATTCTTTTCTTTGCTAAATTCTGCAGTAAGCTTTGCTACCATATCACTCATATAAATGGCTTTGGTTCTGACAAGTCCTGGCACTACATATCTTGGTATGGTCCCATCTTCTTTAGTTCCTGATAATAGTTGGTAGATGTCATCTCTTTTCTCATATAGAAATCGGATAAATGGAATGTATTCATCTATATCTGTCGGTGGACTTTGGGTTGTTACTACTTCCTCTATTACTTCATCTGCTGTTTTTTCCTCTACCTTTCCTATAGTCTTTACATAATTATTTTTATAAGCATTCCACCTTAGTTTCGCAGCAAATAATACAATTCTAAAAACTATAGCCCTGCAATGCCAATTGATACAAGCCAAATTATTTGTCAAATTTTAATCTTTTTCCTGTTGTTCTATGATGTTCTATGGTATAATATATATGGTGATGAAAATGTTTCTAAAGAAGGACAGGAAACCCAATGGAAGGGTTTATCTATCTATAGTACAAGGCTACAGAGAGCCAGGT
>NZ_RXHQ01000018.1 GCF_004138105.1 Xylanivirga thermophila
TACAATTAGAATTAGCCATAGCGAGCACCTCACTGTATTATTTTTTTTTGGTTAAAAATATTATACATGATTTTCTCGCTATGGTTCTATATTTTTTTGGTGTTGCATTTAATTATACAACGAACCGAATAAAAAACATGGATATGGGTCAAGATATTTTTAAATAAGACAATGGAAGGTGAGTGTTATGAGTAACATTCGGACAGATCTAGCTATAGAGGCTAGGGAGCTATATGCAAAAGATCATGAAGAGATACCGGGAGTTGAGACAGAGGATGAGGAATCTGATAATATAAGGATTAACAGAGTACGTATAACTTCTCCTTTGGGAGAAAGACAGCTAAATAAACCCATGGGGAATTATATAACTATAGATGCTGTTGATATAAGGGAGAGGGACCCAGAATATGGAGAAATGTTAAGCAGGCGTATAGGCGATGAGATAAGAAAAATAGTGAATTTAAATGATCATAGTACTACACTGGTAGTAGGATTGGGAAATTGGAATATTACAGCCGACTCTTTAGGACCTAAGGTAGTAGACAGGATGATGGTAACTAGGCATATAATACAGCTTATGCCAGATCAGGTAGATGAAAGGGTGCGTCCAGTATGCGCCATAGCACCTGGAGTTTTAGGTATTACGGGCATTGAAACGGGAGAGATTATAAAGGGGATAGTAGATAGGATAAAGCCCGATTGTGTAATTGCAATAGATGCTTTGGCTTCCCGTAGCACCAATCGTATAGGCACAACCATTCAAATAGCAGATACAGGGATAAATCCCGGTTCTGGAATTGGAAACCATCGTATGGGTCTTAGCAAGGAGACACTTGGTGCGACTACAATTGCAATAGGTGTGCCTACTGTAGTATATGCCCATACAATAGGCAGGGATTCATTGCAGCTTCTTATTGATAAACTTTCGGCGAGAACTACACCAGGTACCCCCCTTTATGGCATGATTAAGGAGTTAGGGGAAGATAAGATGGATAATATAGTAGAAGAGATCTTAACAAATAATATGGGGGATTTGGTGGTAACACCTAAGGATATAGACGTCATGATGGAGCATATCTCAGGAATAATAGCAGATGGCATCAATCTGGCTCTACACAAAGATGTAACACTGGAGGAAGTGCATACATTTCTTCAATAGTTGTAATATAATAAAGCTGCACTGAATATGTTTTAATAAAACCAGCAAAAAGAGGTGCAGCATAAGTGGTGCGTATTAAAGTTATAAAGCTATCAACTCTTATATATTATATATTAGTAATAATACTCGTAATAAGTATAATCTTTTCAGTTGTAAAATTGACGGATAAAACTAAGGATAATGAATCTGTGCCAACATTTTCTGCGGATAACGCAGATGAGTATAAGTTTGATGAGCCAAATTGGTTTATTAGGGCATGGAATTTTATAACGGGGAAAAAATTCAAGGATCCAAAGAACATATTGGTATTTGAAATGCCCTTTATAAAAGGTTTTGATGAAGTGGAGGAAGAAGAGAGCATTACTGTTTCGCGAGGGAGTGATGCAAAAAGGGACGTGCCTCCAGATGATTATGAAACGGAAATAATATTAAAAAATGAGCCCAAAATATCTGAGGAGATAGAGGATAAGGATGCCGAAGAGATAAAGATAAAGGTATCTAGTATACAGCCTGATGAGCAGCCTATCCCCTTAACAGGGGAAGGCCCTCAGGTTATGATATATCACAGCCATTCAAGGGAATCATACAGAGAACCTAATATGGAAGGGGCCGTACAGACCTTTTATACTGTAGATACCAACAAGAATGTAATAAAAGTTGGGCAGGTGCTATCCAATGAGCTTAGGAAAAAAGGTGTGCCGGTTTTACATGATACTACTGATCATGAAGTTGAGGGGCATTCAAAAGGGTATGAGCTTTCATTAAAGACCATAAACAGGTGCAAAAAAGAGAATTCTTCTCTTAAGATGTTTATAGATATACATAGAGACGGGTTCAAGGAAAATACTAGGACGCCGGAGCAGGAAACCATAGAGATAGATGGGAAAAGGGTGGCAAAGGTAATGGTTGTTATAGGCACGGGAAAAGGACAGTATAGTGCCTTTAAAGATAGGCCGAAATGGGAGGAAAACTATAAGTTGGCCCTCAAGTTGACAAATAAATTAAATGAAAAGTATCCAGGACTTGCAAAACCCATATATGTAAGATCGGGAAGGTATAATCAGCACGTATCCACGAATGCCATCCTGATAGAGGTGGGGAGCAATGTTACCACGCTGGAAGAAGCAGAACGGGCTGCTGTATATATAGCTGAAGGCATTAGTGAAATAGTAGAATAGGAGAGGGCTAACCTTCTCCTATTTTACGTTATAAGAGGATTTACACCTATACTTTTTTTGTATTTTACTATAGAATTATGATATTATATGTTAAAGTAAACTAAGTTGCAAAATAAGGAGGATAAGAAGGCCAATGCCCAATTCTAGGCAAAGTAATATAAGAAATTTTTGCATAATAGCTCATATAGATCACGGTAAGTCTACGTTAGCGGATAGGCTTATAGAAAAAACCGGCGTACTTACTAAGAGGGAGATGCAAGATCAGGTGCTTGACAATATGGATCTTGAAAAGGAGAGGGGTATTACAATCAAGGCCAAGGCGGTCAAGCTTATGTATACTGCATCGGATGGACAGGAATATGAACTAAATTTAATCGATACCCCTGGACATGTTGATTTTAACTATGAAGTATCTAGAAGTCTTGCTGCCTGTGAAGGAGCAATACTAGTAGTGGATGCTACGCAGGGTGTACAGGCTCAAACGTTGGCCAATGTCTATTTGGCTTTAGAGCATGATTTGGAGATAGTACCGGTTATAAATAAAATCGATCTGCCCAGTGCCCAACCGGATTGGGCGCGGAAGGAGATAGAAGAGGTAATAGGTCTTGACGCATCACAAGCACCCCTTGTATCTGCAAAGAATGGTATAGGAATAGAAGAGGTGCTAGATGCTATAGTAGAGTGTATCCCACCACCAAGTGGTGATGAGGAAGCGCCCCTTCGTGCTCTTATATTCGATTCGGTATACGATAGCTATCGTGGTGTTATTGGACATATAAGGGTTAAAGAAGGAGTGGTACGTCCGGGAGATCGTATACTCATGATGGCAACTAAAAAAGAATTTGAAGTAACTGAAGTAGGTGTATTCTATCCTTCACTTTACCCAGTATCTGAGCTTAAGGCGGGAGATGTTGGATATATAGCAGCAAGCATAAAGAATGTACGAGATGCAAGGGTAGGAGATACCATAACAAATGCCGATAGCCCTGCAAAAGAACCGTTACCTGGGTATAAAAAGGCAATGCCAATGGTGTATTGTGGTATATATCCTGCCGATGGGGCAAAATATGAAGACTTAAGGGATGCACTAGAGAAATTGCAGATAAATGATGCCTCACTGATATTTGAACCGGAAACATCTGCAGCTCTAGGATTTGGATTCCGCTGTGGTTTTTTAGGTTTGCTCCATATGGAGATAATACAAGAGAGGCTTGAGAGAGAATACGATCTGGATCTTGTAACCACTGCTCCTAGTGTAGTGTATAAGGTATATAAAACCGATGGGGATATGGTAGAAGTATCTAATCCGACAAATCTCCCGCCTCTTGTAGAAATAGAATATATAGAAGAACCCATGGTAAATGCCAAGATAATAATGCCATCTGACTATGTAGGTGCTGTAATGGAATTGTGCCAGGATAGAAGGGGTATATATAAGGATATGGAGTATATAGATGAAACCAGGGTGGTTATTACCTATGATATGCCACTTAATGAGATCATCTATGATTTTTTTGATACATTAAAATCTAGAACTAAGGGATATGCTTCCTTTGACTATGAGCTTATAGGCTATAGTCAATCTGACCTTGTAAAACTGGATATACTTATAAATGGAGAAGTGGTAGATGCAATGTCTATAATAACCCATAGGGACAGGGTATATACAAAAGGCCGTGCTATTGCAGAAAAGTTAAAGGAAGTTATACCAAGACAGTTGTTTGAAATTCCCATACAGGCAGCGGTAAACAATAAGATAATTGCCCGGGAAACCGTAAAGGCCCTTCGTAAGGACGTGCTAGCTAAATGCTATGGTGGGGATATAAGTAGGAAGAGGAAATTACTTGAAAAGCAAAAAGAAGGTAAAAAACGTATGCGTCAGATAGGATCGGTGGAAATACCTCAAGATGCATTTATGGCTGTTTTAAAGATAAATTAGGGGGCAGGCTGTTTGGAGACTTTAGGACTTTATATACATTTTCCATTCTGTATAAAGAAATGCAATTATTGTGATTTCCCGTCTTATGACGGGAAACAATCTCTTATGAAAGCATATTTAGATGCCCTTATAAAAGAGATATCACATTTGGCTTTTGTACTTGACGGATACAAGGTAGATACCATATTCATGGGCGGGGGCACTCCTACTATATTTAGTGGGGAAGATATACAGAAGGTCCTTGATGCTTGTTATCTTTATATGGATATAGATAATGGCGCTGAGATGACAATAGAAGCAAATCCCGGAACATTGGATGATGAAAAGCTGTATCGTCTTAAAAGGGGCGGCATAAATAGATTGAGTATAGGGTTACAAGCCTGGCAGGATAGGCACCTTAAAGCTTTAGGACGAGTGCATACCTGCCAGGATTTTATTGATAGTATATATATGGCTAGAAAATATGGTTTTAAAAATATAAATGCTGATATTATATTTAATCTGCCCAATCAAACTATGGATGATTGGATAGAGACTATCGAAGGGATATGTGGCCTGGGATTAGAACACGTATCGGCGTACAGTCTGAGGGTTGAAGAGCATACCCCATTTTATTCAATGCAGAAGCAAGGTAGGCTTTTATTACCTAAAGAAGAGCTTGAACGGGACATGTATCATAAAGGGATAAAAGTGCTTAGTGATAAAGGATTTAAACATTATGAAATTTCAAATTTTGCATTGCCAGGTAGAGAGTGTAGGCACAATCTCATATATTGGCAAAATCATCAATATATTGGCTGTGGCAGCGGTGCCCATTCCTTTTTTAAAGGGAAAAGATTTGCAAATACAAGGTATCCAGAATCCTATATACAATTAATAGCTAAAGGGAAAAGTCCAGTGGTGTTTAGTGAGGATATAGGTAAAAAAACTGAACGGTTTGAAACTGTGATGCTCGGACTTAGATTGGTTGATGGGATAGATAAGAATTTATTTAAAAGCAGATTTAACCATGATTTTGAATTTTATTATGCAGATGCAATGGAAAGGCTAAAAAAACAGGGTCTATTAGTTGAAGATAAATATCGTATAAAATTGACATCTAAAGGTCTGGATTTACAGAATACGGTCCTGATGGAGTTTATGGATTAAAAAGTTTTTGATGAAAACGTATTGACAAAAACGGTATTAAGTGATAATTTTAAGTTGTGATTAGCACTCAACTAGATAGAGTGCTAACAGGTAGGAGGTGATGGTTGTGGAATTAGGTGATAGAAAGCTAAGAATACTTCAGGCTATAATAGATGATTATATAATATCGGCTGAACCGGTAGGCTCTCGTACCATTGCTAAAAAATATGGTATAGGTATAAGTTCTGCTACTATAAGAAATGAAATGGCAGACCTTGAGGAAATGGGATATTTAGAACAGCCCCATACATCGGCAGGCAGGATCCCATCCGATAAGGCATACCGATTGTATGTAGACAGGCTTATGCAGGTTAAGACATTATCTACCGAACAGGCCCTATTTATAAAAAGATTTTATGATGAAAAAAATAGTCAGTTAGAAGATATTATAAGCCAAACAGCTAGAGTTATTTCAGATATTACCGATTATACCTCCGTAGTACTTAGACCTCAGCTGAACAAAATTCTTATAAAACGTATTCAGCTTATACCTATAGATCAAGCATATGGATTGCTTGTAGTAGTTACCGATTCGGGAATTATACGAGATAGTGTAATAAGATTACCTGAGGGAATTGAACCGGGTTACTTGGATAGAATATCAAATATGCTAAGTGAGCGATTTGCTAATAGGAGTTGTGCCCAAATAGATTTAGAGGTAATACCGGATATGCGTAGGGAAATAATGAGCAATAGGGATTTCTTCAACAATATTGTAGATGCATTGACTGAAAGCATGGCAGGCAGAGATAAAAAGGAAATATTCCTAGGGGGAGCGAGCAATATATTCAATTTTCCCGAATATCATGATATAGAAAAAGCAAAGACTTTTTTAGATATTTTGGAAGAGACTGAGTTTATATACGATATAATAGACAAATTAGGAGATAATGGTGTAAGCATTACAATAGGTGAGGAAAACGAGTTTACTGAAATGCAAAATTGCAGCATAGTAACAGCTACCTATCATGTAGGGGATAGAATGGTTGGGACCATAGGCGTGATAGGACCTACGCGTATGCATTATTCCAAGGTTGTCTCCGTAATGGAATATATGGAGAAGGCACTTACACAATATTTGACCAAATTGTACGGCGAATAGCCAATTGTTATCATAGATAAAGGAGAGAGTATATATGGGAAATATACAAGAGCAGGATAAACAGCAGACCAACATATCCGATCAGCAAGATTTTAAGATTGAAGAAAATGAAAAATGCTGTGGGGAAAAGAGTGATAAGGATACCATATCTATAGAAAAGGCTATGGATATGATAAAAGAGGTAACCAAGGAAAAAGAGGAATATCTTGCATTATCTCAAAGGCTTAAGGCTGATTTTGATAATTATAAAAAGAGAAACCAGTCTGCTGTTTCCAATGCCTATGATGATGCTGTGGGCGAGACGATAGAGAAAATCCTGCCCGTTTTGGATAATTTGGAGCGCGCCCTAGAAAGTATGAAGCAGGGTGAGTGCCCTGAATCTTTTGTCCAGGGAATAGAAATGGTGGTAAAACAGTTTAGGGAAGTTTTATCAAAGATGGATGTACATGAGATTGAGGCTTTGAATAAACCATTTGATCCTAATATTCACCATGCTGTCATGCAGGTAGAAGCGGATGAAGGGCAAGAATCAGACATAATAGTTGAGGTTTTGCAGAAAGGATATAAGCATAAGGAAAAGGTAATAAGATATAGTATGGTAAAGGTAGCCAAATAATGGCCAGTAATTTTTGACCATTGATATATAATATAAATTAGCTCTGTTAAAACAAAAAGGAGGATGAACAAGATGGGAAAGATTATAGGAATTGATCTAGGAACTACTAACTCCTGTGTTGCCGTAATGGAAGGTGGCGAACCGGTTGTAATCCCTAATGTGGAAGGCGGGAGGACAACGCCTTCGGTTGTTGCTTTTTCAAAAACTGGAGAATTGCTAGCAGGACAGGTAGCAAAAAGGCAAGCTATTACCAATCCCGATAGGACTATAAAGTCTATAAAAAGGGATATGGGTACAAATAAAAAGATAAAGATAGACGATAAGGAGTATACCCCACCTGAGATATCAGCCATGATTCTTATGAAGCTTAAAAAGGATGCAGAGGAATATTTAGGTGAAGAGGTAAAACAGGCTGTAATAACAGTTCCGGCATACTTTAGCGATAGCCAAAGACAGGCTACAAAGGATGCAGGTAAGATTGCAGGGCTTGAAGTTTTGCGTATAATAAATGAACCTACGGCTGCTGCTTTGGCCTATGGTTTGGATAAGGAACACAGTCAAAAGATACTTGTTTATGATTTGGGTGGTGGTACGTTTGATGTATCATTGATGGAGATAGGCGACGGGGTTTTCGAAGTGCTAGCTACAAGTGGAAATAACCGTTTAGGCGGGGATGATTTTGATCAACGCATAGTGGATTATTTAGCAGATAATTTTAAGCAAGAAATGGGTATTGACTTAAGAAAAGATAATATGGCACTTCAAAGGCTATACGAGGCAGCTGAAAAGGCAAAGATAGAATTATCCAGTGTACTTACAACTAACATCAATTTACCGTTTATTACTGCAGATGCAAATGGTCCTAAACACTTGGATATGAGTCTTACAAGGGCAAAATTTGAAGAATTGACAGTGGATTTAGTGGAAAAAACGATGGGCCCCACCAGACAGGCTCTTAAAGATGCAGGTTTAAGTCCAAATGAGGTGGATAGGGTAATACTGGTTGGTGGTTCAAGTAGAATACCTGCTGTGCAGGAGGCAATAAAGAAATTTACTGGAAAAGACCCTCATAAGGGTATAAATCCTGATGAGTGTGTAGCTGTAGGTGCTGCCATACAGGCGGGGGTATTGGGTGGAGAAGTAAAAGATGTATTACTTCTTGATGTAACCCCACTATCCTTAGGTATAGAGACTTTGGGTGGCGTATTTACAAAGATAATAGAGAGGAATACTACTATTCCTACTAAAAAGAGCCAGATATTCTCAACTGCAGCAGATGGCCAGACTAGTGTAGAGATACATGTGCTGCAGGGTGAACGGGAGATGGCTGCATATAATAAGACATTAGGACGCTTTGTGCTTGACGGTATACCCCCAGCACCCCGTGGAGTACCACAAATAGAGGTTACATTTGATATAGATGCTAATGGAATAGTACATGTATCGGCAAAAGATCTTGGTACAGGTAAAGAACAGCATGTAACCATAACGGCTTCTAGTAATCTATCAGATGAAGAGATAGATAAGGCTGTCAAAGAGGCTGAAAAGTTTGCTGAAGAGGATAAGAAACGTAAAGAGGAGATAGAGGTAAAGAACCAGGCAGATTCCCTCGTATACAATACGGAAAAGACTATAAAAGAGATGGGGGATAAAATAGACCAGGCTGATAAGGATAGGATACAATCTGAGATAGATGCTACAAAGGAAGCCATAAATCAAAACGATCTGGAAAAGATGAAGGCTGCTACTGAAAAATTGACACAGGTTTCATATGAAGTCTTTGGTAAGATATATCAGCAACAAGCTCAGGAAAATCCTGGTGCACAAGGTGAAAACTCTGCAGCAGGGAATGGTTCTAACAATGATGACGATGTGGTAGATGCAGATTATGAAGTAGTAGACGATGATGAATAATTAGTATATAATATTAAAGATGAAAAAAGCCAAAGCCATTATGGCTTTGGCTTTTTGTAAGGAAAAAGGTGGTGAATTATTTGGAAAAGCGCGATTATTATGAGGTGCTTGGTATAGATAGGGATGCAACAGATGAAGAAATAAAAAAAGCATATAGGAATTTAGCCAAGAAATATCATCCAGATTTAAATCCAGATAATAAGGAAGCAGAGGCTAAATTTAAAGAGGTCAATGAAGCCTACCAAGTGCTTAGCAATCCAGAAGCGAAAGCTCAGTATGATAGATTTGGTCATGCAGGTGCCGATGGTCAAGGTTTTGGAGGTTTTGATTTTGGAGGATTTGGCGAAGGTGGCCTTGGAGATATATTCGATATGTTCTTTGGTGGAGGTTTTAGCTCTTCAGATAGGGGAAGAAAAGGTCCAGTCCATGGGGCTGATCTTAGGTATGATTTGGAATTGACTTTTGAAGAGGCGGCATTTGGAACTAAAAAGGAGATAGAGATAGTAAAAACCGAAGAATGTCCAGATTGTAATGGTACTGGTGCAAAACCTGGAACAAATCCTGTAACATGTCCAGTATGTCATGGGAAGGGTGAGGTATCCTACTCCCAAACGACGGTATTTGGACGATTTGTGAATGTAAAGACCTGTGATAGGTGTCATGGAGAGGGGACTATCATATCAGATCCATGTACTAAATGTCATGGCAAAAAAAGGATACGTACAAAGCGTAGAATGAATGTCAAGATACCAGCGGGGATAGACGACGGCCAGGCTATTACCCTTCGTGGTCAGGGAGAGATGGGTGAACGTGGAGGCCTTCCCGGGGATCTTTATGTATATATAACTGTAAAGCCCCATAGGCTATTTAAGAGGAGAGAATACGATATATATTGCGAGGTACCAATAACATTTGCCCAAGCGGCTTTGGGTGCAGAAATAGATGTGCCTACCCTTGAAGGTAATATAAAGCATCAAATACCAGAAGGTACGCAAACTGGGACAGTATTTACACTGAAAAACAAGGGCATACAAAAACTTAAGGGAACGGGTAGGGGAAATCAGTATGTCACTGTATCCATACAGGTACCTAAACGCCTAAATGAAAAACAAAAGGCACTTTTAAAGGAATTTGAACTTTCGACTACTGGAAAGCAATATAGCGAGGATGGAAAAAAATCATTTTTCGATAAGATGAAGGATGCCTTTGGAGTTTAATGTTTTTATTTATAATATGAGATAAGGAGGCCTAATTTAATGGATTGGATAGAAATTACCATAGAGACTACTAGTGAAGGTATAGAAGCTGTATCTCAGGTTTTATATGAGGCGGGAGTTTCAGGAGTAGTAATAGAAGATCCGGCAGATATTGATATGCTAAAGAAACAGGAAACTGACTGGGACTACGTGGATGAGGATTTGTTAAATAATATGGAAGAACATGTACTAGTAAGGGGATATTTGCCGGAAGGGGCTTCCTTTCATGATAAGATTCAATGTATAAGAAGCAGGGTATTTAATCTTTTAAAAAAGGATCTAGGTATAGATATAGGTACAGGCAAAATAAGGCTTAATAATGTAAAAGAAGAAGACTGGGCAAACAATTGGAAGAAATATTTTAAACCCCATAAAGTTGGTAATAAAGTAGTTATAAAACCTACATGGGAAGAATATATCCCTAAAGAAGATGAAATTATTTTACATTTAGATCCAGGTATGGCTTTTGGTACAGGTACCCATGAAACAACCATGCTTTGTATAAAACAATTGGAGAACTATATAGATGGTAAGTCTCATGTGTTAGATGTTGGCTGTGGTACTGGGATACTTGGTATCTCATCTGCCCTTTTGGGAGCTAAAAGTGTTATTGCAGTAGATATAGATGAAAATGCAGTAAAGGTAGCCAAGGAAAATGCAAAATTAAATGGGGTTAATGACAAGTTAAAAATTGTATGTGGAAATTTGCTCGATAATATAAGCGGACGATTTGATGTCATAGTGGCAAATATAATAGCAGATGCCATAATAAGCCTTTCTGAAGATGTGTGGAAGTATTTAAATCCAGGAGGGGTCTTTATTGCCTGTGGTATTATTTTGGACAGACTGGAGGAAGTACTATCCACCCTTGAATCTAAGGGTTATAAAATCATAGAAACACAAAAGATGGGCGAATGGGCAGTTGTGGTGAGTAGATATGAATAGATTCTTTATAGATCCGTGTAATATTGACGATGGGACAGTTCATATAAATGGTGAAGATGTAAAACATATGACAAAGGTTTTAAGGCTTAAGCAGGATGATCCTGTAGAATTATGCGATGGAATGGGAAATGATTATCTTGCAAGGATAATTTATATTGGGAAACATGAAGTAAAGGCCGAAATAGAAGATAGATCGATATCACAGGGCGAACCTAAAATAAAGGTATCATTGTATCAGGGTATACCAAAAGGCGATAAAATGGATACTATAGTACAAAAATCTGTTGAGTTGGGTGTATATGAAATTATACCGGTTGTTACTTCAAGAACAGTAATAAAGATACGGGATGAAGAGCATGGAAACACAAAGGTAAAAAGGTGGCAAAAGATCTCCAGAGAAGCAGCACAACAGAGTAAAAGGGGAATAATTCCTACAGTGCATATGCCAATTTCCATTGAGGAGGCTCTAGATTTATCGAAACATGATCTAAAAGTAATGCTTTGGGAAGATGAACGGAAAATTAGCTTTAAATCCTTGATTGAAGCGGGTAAACAATCAGCCAGTATGGCTTTTTTTGTGGGACCTGAAGGGGGATTAGCTCTTGAGGAAGTAGACATGGCTATTCAATATGGATGGGATGTGGCTGGATTGGGTCCAAGAATACTTAGAACTGAGACAGCAGGTATGGCGTTATTGTCTGCAACGATGTTTTATATGGAGGAAATGCAATGGGCATGATACAAAAGAAAAAGGTTGCGTTCTATACGCTTGGATGCAAGGTGAATCAATATGATACACAGGCTATGTTGGAACAATTTAAAAAGAATGGATACGAAATAGTTGATTTTGATGAATATGCCGATATATATGTAATAAATACATGTACGGTGACGAATTTAGGGGATAGAAAATCTAGACAGATGATAAGAAAGGCTCATAAACAGAATACTGAAGCAATAGTAGTAGCAGCAGGATGTTATGCACAGACCGCCCCAGGGGAAATCATATCAATACCTGGAGTTAAATTAGTAATAGGAAATAAGGATCGGTCAAGTATAGTGGAATTGGTAGAACAGGCACAAAGTAGCTCAAGTCCAATAAATGTTGTAGATAATATAATGAATACTACTAGTTTTGAAAATATGCAAATAGAGAAATACGAACAACATAGTCGTGCAGTGCTGAAAGTACAGGAAGGTTGCAATCAGTTTTGTACTTATTGTATCATACCATATGCTAGAGGACCTATACGGAGCAGAAATCCTGAAGATGTGTATGAGCAGGTAAAGACCCTAGTAGATAATGGCTTTAAAGAAGTGGTGCTTACAGGTATACATATAGCATCATATGGAAAGGATCTGGAGCATACAGATTTATTAGAACTTATTGAAGGCATTCATAATATAGATGGTTTGCTCAGAATAAGGCTGGGATCTTTAGAACCTACTTTCTTAACATTTGAAGTGATTCAAAGATTATCCAAGCTTCTAAAGGTATGTCCCCATTATCATATATCCCTTCAAAGTGGTAGTGATAAAACATTAAAGCGCATGAAACGGCATTATACTACGGGGCAGTATGCAAAAGTAGTAGATGAGCTTAGGGGAAATATACCAGATGTGGCAGTGACTACGGATATCATGGTAGGATTTCCTGGTGAAACCGAGGAAGAATTTAAAGAAACATTAGATTTTGTTGATAGAATAGCTTTTAGTAAGATACATGTATTTAAATATTCTCCTAGAAGGGGTACACCGGCAGCTAATTTCCCTGATCAGGTGCCAGCATATTTAAAAGAGGATAGAAGTAGGGAATTGATATATAGAGGGAGTAAGCTAGAAGAACATTATATGGAGCGATTTTTAGGGAAGACGTATGATGTTTTATTTGAGCAGCAGTCCAAGGACTCTCCCGCCTTTTTCGAAGGGTATACTGGGCATTATATAAAGGTTCTGGCACCGTGCAGTGAAAATATACATGGGGAGATACGGCCGGTATTGCTTGAGCAAATACAGGATGAGCATATATTAGGTCGAATACAAAAATAGAACAATTAAAAAGAGGATTTTAGGCTTCAATATAGAATATTTAAAGTAAGCGGCTTTTATAAACCTTTAATATGGAGGTGAAAGTATGGACGACTGCATATTTTGCAAGATAGCAAATAAAGAAATACCCTCCAAAATTGTATATGAGGATGATAAGGTAGTAGCTTTCAATGATATTGATCCAAAGGCACCAGTACATGTATTGATTATTCCTAAGGAACACATCCCTTCCCCAAATCATATAAATAGTGGCAATAGCACTGTATCGGCACATATAGCGTCTATTATACCAAAGCTTGCAAAGCAATTTGATATATATGATTCCGGCTATAGAGTAGTGGTAAACTGTGGAAAGGATGGTGGGCAGACTGTTGGACATCTGCATTATCATCTGCTTGGAGGAAGAAATCTTGACTGGCCACCTGGCTGATAAGCGAATATTTTCGATAATATAAATTGTTTTTTAGTCATGCAGGGTTATTGACACAAGCTGCCCTGCTGGAGTATAATAAACTGTAATTGTGCTAGCGGAGGGAGGGAAATTAAATGTCTGAAGTTAGAGTAGGAGAAAATGAGTCCTTTGAAAATGCCTTGAAGCGTTTTAAAAGGCAATGTGCACGTTCTGGCGTACTGGCTGAAGTTAGGAAGAGAGAGCACTATGAAAAACCTAGTGTAAAACGGAAGAAAAAATCTGAAGCCGCTCGTAAGAGGAAACATTAAAAACACCTTCCTCGGCAGTTTGTCCACGAATTTTGAAAACTAAGCCTGGTTTTATAGCCAGGCTTTATTCATGTCTATTGAATACATTTTTATGTATAAATGGAATAAAAAATAACTATAAATATGATTCATGTGTATAGTATAATATAATTGCACATGGGGGGAGTGGGGAAGATGTTGAAGCAAATGAAATGCTATATGACCATGGTATTAATATTCGTAGTTTTTATAGAAATATATGTCACCTTCTCCCCCCATGATGCCAATTATAGAAACACTTCATATAACTTGTTTGAATCAAGTCGTCACGAAAACAGGGATGCAGAGAATATTATATTTTTAAGTTTCAATATAAGACATGGGAAAGATGATAGGGGTAAGGTAAATTTAAATAAGCTTATATATGAGATAAAGGAAACACATGCTCAAATAATTGCATTACAGGAAGTAGATAGGTATATGCCCCGTTCCAGTTTCAAAGATGAAGTAAAGGAAATTGCCAATAAGTTGGGATATGAATATGTCTATGGGGAAACCATAAATGTTATGGGCATACGATATGGCAATGCTACATTAAGTGCATATCCCATTTTGAAACACGAAAACATTATAATGCCTTCAAATTCCATAGAGCCAAGGGGAATTTTAGCATCTTGCATAGATGTTAACGGAATGATATATAATGTGTTTAATACTCACCTTGGTCTGAATGCTCAGGAGCGTATGGAGCAGATAAAGAAGATAAAAGAAGTGGTAAGTATTCCCAAGGAAAATATCATATTAATGGGGGATTTTAATATACAATTAGAAGGGGAGCTTTTTCTGGATTTTGGCATAGATCTAATAGATGCGGCAATACAAACTGGCAATGATGATATATATACCTATTCATTTTATAGTACAAAACCGGATACTCGAATAGATGCCATATATACAAGTCGAGATATTGATATTAAGGAATATTTCGTGTTCCCGTCAGAGGTCTCGGATCATTATATGGTAGGCATAAAAACTAGAAGGGATTAACCTTCTAGTTTTTTATTCGTGTGCATATCATAATATAGATAATTAATATTAAAATTATAAGATAATTTATGAAATTTTGGATTTAGTTTTGTAAGTTGTAATATTAGGGAGGTATTATCATGAATAAAAAACGGCTGGAGGACGTTAAAAATAAAATGTCTGAGGCCTTCGAATTGCCTAAGGAAATAACCCTCGATTTGCCCAAAATTAGCATGGTGGGGAATATGCAGATGTTAGTTGAAAATCATAAGGGCATAATAGAGTACACTCCTGAGCGGGTTAGGGTCAATTCGACAAATGGAGTTATAAGGGTTCAAGGCGAAGGCTTAAATCTTCGGAATATAGCAGTTGAAGATATAATGATAACTGGTAGTATAAGGTCCATAGAATTTATGTGATTATTATTTTGTCTCAAAGGGAGGGGTTATTTATTGATACGGAGATTATGGAATTACTTAGTTGGATATGTTGTTATAAAAATAGAGGGACTATCGCTTGAAAAATTCATGAACCTGACGGTTAGCAATGGTATATATCTATGGAAGGTCAAAAGAGAGGCCTACATCTCCCTTATTGCCTGTATAGGAATAGATGATTTCAAAAAACTCCCGCCCATACTGCGAAAGGTGGGCTGCAGATGCAAAATAATAGAAAAGAGAGGCCTACCATTTGTATTACATAGATTTAAAAATCGCAAGATGCTTATTGTGGGTATGATAATATTTTTGATATTATTATATGGTATATCATCTTTTATATGGGAGATAGATATATTAGGAACAGAGAAAGTGGATCCTAAGCTTATATTAAATGTTTTATCAGAGAATGGTATAGAACAGGGTAGCTTCAAAGGTGGTATAGACATACCAAATATTGAAAATCGTATTATGATAGAGCTACCCGAACTTTCTTGGGTAAGTATAGAGCTAAAGGGGGCAAAGGCTATAGTAAGGGTAGTAGAGGCGGTAAAACCCCCTGAAATGCTAGATAAAGAAGAACCTTGTAATGTAGTAGCAAAAAAAACAGGAATTATACATAAGATTATTACACTGGAAGGGCAATCTGTGGTAGAGAAAGGAGATACTATAAACCAAGGGGAAATGTTAATAAGCGGCATAATAGAACATCCTGATACGGGCATTACGAGATTTGTTCATGCTATGGGACAGGTATTTGCACGAATATGGTATGAAGGAACAGGGGAAGCATATATATCAGATGTGTCAAAAAAGAGAACTGGAGCTATAATTACTGCAAAATACATAGGATTAAGGGATAAGGTATTGCCATTAGATGAACCTCATATTCCATTTGAAAATTATGAAGTAGAAGAGAGGAGAAAGCTCTTTTTTGGGGAAAATAGGTTTGTACCTATAGAATTTATATTTAGGGATTATCATGAAATAGAATATTTGAATATGGCAGAAAGTAAAGAGTTAGTTAAAGAGATGGCAGATACACTAGCATTAAAGGATGCTCAAAGTAAGATGCCTGAGGAGGCAAAAATCATTGACAAAAAGTTCAAATACGATATGATAAAAGAAGATGGAGTCAAGAGTATAGTATATATAGAAGCATTAGAAGATATAGCAGTACAAGAGAAAATTCAAATAGATCAGGAGGAGTCGGTTTTTGGAAGACATTCAACTAAAGGAAAAGGATTTAAAAATAAATAATTTGGACAATATGGTGGCCCTTTTTGGAGATTATGATCAAAATGTAAAACAGATAGAGGAAAGGCTGGGAGTCAGTATAATTGCACGTGATACTAATATAAAGATATTAGGCGATGATCAGTATAAAGTACAAAAGGCGTGGGATATAATGGAGAAATTGCTTTGCTTTATAAAGAAAGGAGAGGTGATAGATAAAAGCAAGGTACGCTATACTATGGACCTTATATTGGAGGAAAATGACAACTTGATAGACGATATAATGTCGGAGGTAATATGCTTAAACTATAGGGGAAAACCTATAAAATGCAAGACTATGGGACAAAGACGGTATATAGATGCCATAGAACAAAATGATGTGGTTTTTGGTATAGGACCCGCAGGTACAGGTAAGACATATCTTGCTATGGCTATGGCAGTTACTGCATTTAAAAACAAAAGGGTAAATCGTATAGTGCTTACTAGACCGGCAGTAGAAGCAGGTGAAAAATTAGGCTTTTTACCTGGAGATCTGCAAAATAAGGTAGATCCATATTTAAGACCGCTATATGATGCCTTATATGATCTTATGGGACCTGATACCTATCTAAAATTTATAGAACATGGTGTTATAGAAGTTGCCCCTCTTGCATACATGCGAGGTCGTACCCTAGATGATTCATTTATAATACTAGATGAGGCTCAGAACACCACATCGGAACAGATGAAGATGTTTTTGACCCGTATGGGTACGGGATCAAAGATGGTTATAACAGGGGATATAACTCAGGTAGATTTGCCACGTGATAAGCATTCAGGACTTATAGAAGCAGAGAAGGTGCTTAAAGATATAGAGGGGATTGGGTTTGCCTATCTTACATATAAGGATGTAGTAAGGCATGAATTGGTGATGAAGATTATAGAGGCATATGATAGATATAATAACAAGGGGGCCTAATTATGAACAATCTGGCCTTGAAAAAAGGCGGTGCTCCAAATAGTGGTAAATGGTTCAAGTTTTTTACCAATAAGAGAATGCTGAATATTTTAATATTAATAGCCACTTATGCTATTATTTTTGTAATGATAATAGTTTCAATCTCTCCCAAACAATATGACCTATCTGTAGGTGATATATTAGATGAACCCATAAAGGCGCCTCGTAATGTAGAGGATAAATTGTTGACTCATCAGAGGATAGAAGAGGCTAAACAAAATGTACCTGCTGTATATAGATTGGACAAGCATATAAGTGAGGAAGTTATAAAGGAACTGGATACAGTTTTTGCGAGTATAAAAGATGCACGCAACATGGCGGGAGAGAGATTTAGGAGTGCACAGAGTCAGCAAAAAGGCGATCAAGAAAATGAACAACAGGGGGATACTGGAGAAAAATTCACAGGGGAAGAGCAAACAAAGATAGAGAGTATAACAGACGTGCTGGATGATGCTTTTTTAACAGAACTGGAGAAAAAATTTACCATACAGCTTTCAAGTGATGATCTGGTAACATGCATAACTGCCGATGAAAATGATATGAAAAAGCTTTATAATGCACTTAAACAGTCACTTTTAGATATGTTAGAGTTTGGTATAAAAAAAGAAAATTTATATGAGGCTAAAAATACTTTGAGGGAAAATATACAGGCGTTGCCATTGTCCAATGAACTTAAATTTTTAGGGACTACCATAGGAGGGACGATTATACAGCCTAATATGTTGTATGATAATGATGCTACAGAGAGGGAAAAGGAAAAGGCAGCGGAAGATGTTGAACATGTAATGTATAAAAAGGGGCAATATATAGTACAAGCCGGCCAACCAATTACTCAAAACCAAATAGAGATTTTAAGGGAATTGGGTATATTAAAAAATCAAAAGATGGATATGCCTCTTACATTGGGAATAGGTCTTATAATATTTGTAGTGATGGTTATAATCGCTATGCACTTTGTTAACTTTGAAAAACAGCTCATACAGAAGCCTGTTATGATATGTGTAGTAGGACTTATATTGTGTCTAGTAATAGGTATTTGCTATGTTGTGTCGTGGTTAGATGTATATCTGATACCGTCTGCTATGGCTGGTATGCTTATAACGGTACTTACAGGTTCACAGATTGCTCTAGTAATAAATGCAGCTCTGTCTATCCTACTGGGGGTGATGCTTGATAACCAGTTTGCGGTGGTTATGACTATCCTATTGGGCGGGGCTATGGGGATATATATATCAAACAATTCACAGCAGCGTAACAATCTGGTATTAGCTGGACTTGTTGCTGGACTCGTAAATTTTGCAGTTATATTTTCAATGCAACTCATATCTGGAAACAGTTGGTCTCAAGCGTTAAACAGTGGTGCAATGGGCGTAGGGGGTGGACTATTGTCATCTGTACTTACCATAGGGACACTTCCCATATGGGAAAATCTATTCAACATAGTAACTCCTATAAAGCTAGTGGAATTATCAGACCCCAATCAGCCTGTATTGAAGCGCTTACTTATGGAGGCTCCTGGTACTTATCATCATAGCATAATAGTGGCAAATCTGGCCGAAAATGCCGCCGATGCCATAGGTGCTAATGGACTTTTGGCCAGGGTTGGGGCTTTTTATCATGATATAGGTAAATTGAAACGTCCTTATTTCTTTAAGGAGAATCAACTAGGCGATAATCCACATGATAAGATAGGACCTGAATTGAGTGCCCATATAATAACTATGCATACTATGGATGGTATAGATATTGCAAAGCATTATAAGATACCTGAGGTGGTACATGATTTTATACTTCAACACCACGGGACTACACCAGTCATATATTTTTATCATAAGGCAAAGGAACAAAATGGTGAGGAGAATACAAATCTAGATGACTTCAGATATTCTGGTCCTAAGCCACAAACGAAGGAAGCAGCTATAGTTATGATGGCTGATATGGCAGAGGCTGCGGCGCGATCATTATCAGATCCTACGCCTGCAAAGATAGAAGAGTTTATACGTAAACTCATAAGGGATCGATTGACGGATGGACAACTTGATGAATGTGATTTAACGCTGAAGGATCTTGATAATATAGCTAATGCCTTTGTAAAGGTGTTATGCGGTATATTTCACGAAAGGATAGAGTATCCTAATGTGAATTTAGAGGAGGAAAAAATAAAATCAAATGCTAGTAGAAATTGATAACAGACAAGATAAGGTCGAGTATTCAGAAGATATAGAGATGGTGTTGAAAAAATGTGTAGAAAAGACGTTAAATGTGGAAAATTTCAATTTTCCAGCAGAGGTTAGTATAACATTGGTAGATGATGGAACTATACACCAGATAAACAAGGAATATCGAGATATAGATAGGCCTACAGATGTATTGTCATTTCCATTGCTTAGTTTTGCATATTGTGATAAGGCAGAAGTATCTATGGATGATGTGAAGTATGAGATAAACCCTGAAACAAATGCTGTAGTTTTAGGCGATGTGGTTATATCCCTTGAGAGGGCACAAAATCAGGCTAATGAGTATGGTCATAGTTTTATTAGAGAAGTGGGTTTTTTGACTGTACATAGCATGCTCCATTTACTCGGGTATGATCATGAAGAGGATGATGAGAGGGATAGAATGCGTAAAAGGGAAGAGGAAATATTGGATAAGCTTGAGATAACTAGATAAAGAGGTGATAAGTAATATGGGAAAATATCATTCAGGATTTGTATCTATAATTGGAAGACCAAATGTAGGAAAATCTACACTTATGAATGCTATGATAGGTGAAAAAATTGCAATAATATCGAATAAACCACAAACTACTAGAAATAGAATACAATGTGTACTTACCCGTCCAGAATATCAGATAGTTTTTATAGATACCCCAGGGCTACATAAGCCTAAAAATAAACTGGGAGAATATATGGTAAACGCTGCTAGTAGCACCCTTGATGAGGTGGATGCAATTCTTTTTGTGGTAGATATTAAAGATGGCATAGGTGGAGGAGATAAAAGAATAATTGAGATGCTAAAAGGGGTAAAGGCGCCCATTATACTTGCCGCTAATAAGATAGATGGTATGTCTACTAAAAAAATAGACGGGGAACTATCAAAGATAGAACAATTTGATATATTTGATAGAATTGTAAAAGTATCTGCTTCTACAGGTGAAAATTTGAATCAACTGGAAGATATATTGCGTTCATATATGCCGGAAGGTCCCCAATATTATCCTCCAGATATGATAACAGACCAACCTGAGAGGATCATAATAGCAGAACTTATAAGGGAAAAGGCACTAAATTTTCTAAGGGAGGAAATTCCCCATGGAATAGGTGTGGAGATAATGCATATGGAAGAACGTGATGATAAAAATATTATAGATATTAATGCAACTATATATTGTGAAAAAAACTCCCATAAATCTATAATAATAGGTAAAGGCGGGAGTATGCTAAAGGCTATAGGCAGCAGTGCTAGATCGGATATAGAAAAGCTACTAGATACGCATGTATATTTAGAACTATGGGTTAAGGTAAAGGATGATTGGAGGAACAGCCCTGGTATGCTTAGAACGCTTGGCTATAAATAAAAATATAGCAAAAGGTTGACGGTTTTTGACGTATACGGATTATTTTACATGGGATAGATGGAAAATGCCCTGGGAAATCTAATATTGGACAACATATAGGAGGAGGCATTTTCAGCATGGATGATCTATTATGGAAAATTTTCGAACAAACTGGATCTGTATCCAGCTATTTATTTTATAAAGCAGTTCAGGGTGATCTCCAGAATACGGAGGCAAACAATGAGGATTTTGAAGACACAGGCCATAGTCCTACGGTACGCCAATTTTAAAGAGGCTGATAGAATGCTTACTCTTTTAACACCGGGGATGGGAAGGGTAGATGCCATAGCAAGGGGATGCAGAAAGCCCAAGAGCAGATTTTTATCAACTAGTGAACCATTTTGCTATGGTGATTATGTACTATATAAAGTGCATAATTTTTATATTGTATCCCAGGCCGAAGTTAAGGATATATTTTTTGATATTAGGGAAGATGTAGACAAATTTGCGTATGCTACCTATATATTAAATGCTACGGAGCAGGCTATAAATTCTAATGAGGGGAATTATCCCCTATTCCATCTGCTCCTTAGCACGCTTACATATCTTGCATATGGAAGTACAAATCCCGAGGATATAACGCGTATATTTGAGCTTAAATTTATGGATATACTTGGGTATAGACCGCAAGTTTACAGATGTGTTAGCTGTGGAAATGATTTGGATAAAAATTTTAAGTTTAGCATTGACCAAGGCGGGCTTTTATGCCCTAGGTGTTATAATAGAACGTCGAATGGATATACTATCCAAATGGGCACTATAAAAACTATGCAGTATATCCTAGAAATGGATATGAAGCGCATGGATAGTTTAAAGATGTCCACGAATACTAGGCGGGAGCTTAAAAAGATACTGTCGAATTATGTTGTTTATTATCTAGGAAAAAATATAAAATCTAAAGATTTTATAGATAAAATCGGTGATGAGTGTTGACCTATCAATGAAAATTGTATAATATAAAGGTTGGCAAACTATTTTATTTTAAATAAATAAATAATATAAATACATACATAGGAGGCGTGAGTATGTCAAAAAAGTACGTATATCTTTTCAGTGAAGGTAATGCCAATATGAGAGAACTGCTTGGTGGTAAAGGTGCTAACCTTGCTGAAATGACAAACTTAGGACTACCAGTTCCACAAGGCTTTACTGTAACTACTGAGGCATGCACAAGGTATCATGAAGATGGACAGAAGATTGCATCTGAGATAGTGGATGAAATCTATGCTGCAATGGAAAAGGTAGAGAAAATAGTAGGTAAAAAATTTGGTGATTTAGAGAACCCATTTCTAGTTTCAGTTCGTTCTGGTGCTAGGGCTTCTATGCCTGGAATGATGGATACAATACTAAATCTTGGTTTAAATGATGTTGCTGTTAAAGGTTTGGCTAAACAAACCAATAATGAGCGCTTTGCTTATGATAGCTATCGCCGTTTTATTCAGATGTTTTCAGATGTTGTTATGGAGATAGATAAAACTAAATTCGATGCTATATTGGATGATGTAAAGGAAAAAAATGGCGCGAAGGCTGATACTGACTTAACAGCAGAAAATCTAAAAGAAGTTGTAGAGCGTTATAAAGAACTGTACAAAAAAGAGATGGGGAACGATTTCCCTCAAGACCCCAAGGTACAGTTGCTTGAGTCTGTAAAGGCTGTTTTCCGCTCATGGAATAACCCAAGGGCAATAGTTTATAGACGATTAAACGATATTCCTGGTGATTGGGGTACTGCTGTTAACGTACAGGCTATGGTATTTGGTAATATGGGAGATGATTCAGGTACCGGTGTTGCATTTACCAGAGATCCTTCAACAGGTGAGAAGAAACTGTATGGTGAGTATTTGATGAATGCACAAGGTGAAGATGTAGTTGCTGGTATAAGAACTCCTGAGCCCATATCCCATCTTCAGAACACATTGCCTGAGATATATGATCAATTTGTAAATATTGCTCAAAAGCTAGAAGATCATTATAGAGATATGCAGGATATGGAGTTTACCATTGAAAAAGGCAAACTCTATATGTTACAGACCAGAAATGGTAAGAGAACTGCAAAGGCTGCCCTTAAAATAGCTGTTGATTTGGTTAATGAAGGCAAACTAACAAAGGAAGAGGCACTTTTAAAGGTAGAACCAAAGCAGTTGGATGCTTTATTGCACCCTGCATTTGATCCTAAGGCATTAAAAGCTGCTGATCCTATTGCAAAGGGATTACCTGCATCACCTGGTGCAGCTGCCGGTCAGATATATTTTACTGCTGAAGAGGCTGTAGAAGCTGGTAAGAACGGCCAAAAAGTTATTCTAGTACGTCTTGAGACATCTCCGGAGGATATAGAGGGGATGCATGTAGCAGAAGGTATTCTTACAGGCCGTGGTGGGATGACATCCCATGCTGCTGTTGTTGCTCGTGGTATGGGGAGATGCTGTGTAGCTGGATGCAGTGAGCTTACCATAAATGAGACAGAAAAATACTTTATTGCAAAAGGGAAAAAATATAACGAAGGTGACTTTATTTCATTAGATGGTAGTACTGGATATGTATATGGTGAATCTATAGCTACCCAGCCACCAGCTGTTTCAGGTGATTTTGCTACATTTATGGAATGGGCAGATGCTACGAGAACACTTAAGGTAATGACCAATGCCGATACACCAAAGGATGCTGCTCAAGCCGTTAAATTTGGTGCAGAGGGTATTGGACTATGCCGTACTGAGCATATGTTCTTTGATGAAACAAGAATCCCTGCTGTTCGAGAGATGATCGTAGCACGTACAGAAGAGCAGAGAAGAAAGGCCCTGGCAAAATTATTACCTATACAGAAAGGTGACTTCAAGGGGTTATATGAGGCTATGGAAGGTAGACCTGTTACTGTAAGACTTTTAGATCCACCTCTACATGAGTTCCTGCCACATGAGGATGATGATATACAGGATTTGGCTAAGGAAATGGGATTGGATTTTGAAGAGCTTAAAGGAATTGTACAGAGCTTACAGGAGTTCAACCCAATGCTCGGTCATCGTGGCTGCCGTTTGGCTGTAACCTATCCTGAAATTGCGGAGATGCAGGCTCGTGCTATCATAGAGGCTGCTATAGAGGTTAAGCAGGAAAAAGGCTACGATATAGTACCTGAGATTATGGTGCCATTAGTAGGTGAAGTTAAGGAATTTAGTTATGTAAAAGAGGCTATAGATAAGGCTGCAAAGGCTGCTATGGAAGATAAGGGCGTAGATATAGACTACAAGGTAGGTACTATGATAGAGGTACCAAGAGCTGCCTTAACTGCTGATGAGATAGCAAAAGAAGCTGAGTTCTTCTCCTTTGGTACCAATGATATGACTCAGATGACATTTGGTTTCTCAAGGGATGACGCTGGTAAGTTCTTAGAGGACTATTACAGCAAGAGCATCTTTGAGAGTGATCCATTTGCAAAATTGGATCAAAAGGGTGTAGGAAAGCTAGTGAATATGGCTGTCGAACTTGCAAAACCAGTAAATCCAGAAATTAAACTGGGTATATGCGGTGAGCATGGTGGAGATCCAAGTTCAGTTGAGTTCTGCCATAACATAGGGCTTAACTATGTATCTTGTTCACCATATAGAGTGCCGATTGCTAGATTAGCTGCAGCTCAAGCTAGAGTAAAAGAGATTTTAAATAAATAGGATTATATAAAAAATGCATGGAGTTTATTCCATGCATTTTTTAATGGTTTTATAAAAATCAGCCTTAAAAAGAAGGATATTAGATATAAATGTTGTATATATTATTATAGACAATAAAATATATGTTTAGCCCATAAATGTTCAGTATATAAATAACATACGATATTATATATCATTGGGTGTGATTTTTATGGATATACGTCAACATACGGAATTGCTGGAAAAGCAGATTCTATCACCTTATGCAGCACTCAGTAGTAATTCAAAGGGGCGTCAGTATCCTCAAGAAAAATGTATCATACGTACTGAATTTCAGAGGGATAGGGATAGAATTATACATTGCAAATCATTTAGACGCCTTAAACACAAGACACAGGTATTTATAGCCCCAGAAGGTGATCATTATCGCACTCGTCTTACCCATACATTGGAGGTTGCCCAGATTGCCCGTACTGTCTCTAGGGCCCTTAGGCTGAATGAGGATTTAACTGAGGCAATTGCTTTGGGACACGATTTAGGACATACACCATTTGGGCATATAGGCGAAAAAGTGCTTAATGGTATAACTGACTTTGGTTTTAAACATAATGTTCATAGTTTAAGGGTGGTAGAAGTACTGGAAAATGGTAAAGGATTAAACCTTACATGGGAAACTAGGGATGGTATATTAAATCATACAAAATCCTCCCGCCCATCTACTTTGGAGGGGCAAGTAGTAAACTTAAGTGATAGGATAGCATATATAAATCATGATATAGATGACGCTATAAGGGCAAAATTAATTTCAACGGATGATTTACCAAAAGATTGCATAGATATATTAGGGACTACCCATGCTCAAAGAATAAACAGTATGGTTACCGATGTTATTGTAAACAGCACTGGCCAAGCTAATATATGTATGAGCAATAAAATAGATATTGCGACTGAAAAACTTAGAAAATTTATGTTTGAGGAGGTTTATCTTAATGAATGGGCCAGGAATGAAGAAAAAAAAGCGGCGTATGTTATAGAAGAACTCTATAGCTACTTTTTAAAATACGCCGACAAACTCCCATCTGAATACTATTGTAACATTGATTTTTATGGAGTGCAACAGGTAGTATGTGATTATATTGCAGGTATGAGTGATAGATATGCATTAAATTTATTCTATGAGACCTTCATGCCCCATGCCTGGAACATATACTAGTATTTGCATATGTTACAAATATTTAAATTATCGAGTATAATGACAAAAAAAGAAGGAAAAACAAAAAATTTGGCGAAGTTATATAAATGAAAAGTCGGGTGAACGCCATGAACAATTTTCTTCCAGAAGATTGGATTGAAGAAGTAAGGTCAAGAAACGATATAGTAGATGTTGTTTCAGAATATATAGTTTTAAAACCAAGCGGGAGAGGTTTTTTTGCCTTGTGTCCCTTTCATAATGAAAAGACAGCATCCTTTCATGTATATCCTGAGAAACAGATATACCATTGTTTTGGTTGTGGTGTTGGTGGAGATGTTTTTTCATTTATAATGTCGATTGAAGGGTTAAATTTTACAGAAGCTGTCAAGTATCTGGCAGATAGGGTAGGTATATCTCTACCTGAAACTGTAAGCCCTAATCAGGCTATACATTCTAAGGATACAAAGGATACCCTTTATGATATAAACAGGGAAGCAGCCCGTTACTACCACAGACAGCTATTTTCTCAAAAAGGAGAGCAGGCACTTGAATATTTGACGTCTAGGGGAGTGGATATAAAGACAATAAGACGATTTGGACTAGGATATGCACCAGCTGGCTGGAAAAATACAAAAGACTATTTGTTGCAGCTAGGATTTAAAGAGGAAGAGCTTGTACAATCTGGTATTATAATACAAAAGAATAATAAAAGCTACGATAGATTTAGAAACAGGGTGATGTTTCCCATTATACATCCTAGAGGGACTGTAATAGCCTTTGGTGGGAGGGTACTTGATGATTCTCTTCCTAAATATCTTAATTCATCCGATAGTCCTGTTTTTAATAAGAGTAGTGTTCTTTTTGGCCTTAATTTAGCGAAAAAGGAACGTCCACTTAAAAACATAATTATAGTAGAGGGATATATGGATGTAATTACTCTACATCAATATGGCTTTAAAAATGCGGTAGCCTCTTTAGGCACATCGCTAACGCAAGGGCAGGCCAGCCTTATAAGGCGTTACACAAGGGAAGTTTTTATAGCATATGACGGCGATGCAGCTGGCCAGAGAGCTACACTAAGGGGATTGGATATATTGTACAGAGCTGGGCTAAAGATTAGAGTAATGGAATTTCCAAAGGGTATGGATCCTGATGAGGTACTGAAGAAGTATGGGAGTGAATATTTTAATAAACTTATGAATCAGGCGGTATCCCTCATAGATTATAAACTTGATCATCTAAAAAATGAACATGATTTGGAGACTGTGGAAGGCAGGGTTAGTTATGCTACTAAAGCTGCAAATATTCTAATAACGGTAGATAACGTACTGGAGAGGGACGTACATATAAAACGTCTCGAACGCCTTACAGGCTTTAAATCAGAGTTGCTATACCAGCAGATAGACAAACTATTATCGAGAAATGGCCCAAAAGGTGTAAAAAACCCGAGTGTTGGCAATAATAGCCATATTAGAAGGCTGGAAACTCAAACAGCGCTATTACCTGGCTATATAAAGGCCGAGAAGGGGCTTATAAATTTGATGGCTCAAAATGAGGATATAGCTAAAGAGGTATTTAAAAGGTTAACTGTAGAACAGTTTCAGGTTGATATTAATAAGGAGGTAGCTAAGATTATTATGGAGCTCCTTGAAAAGGGAAAAGAGATAAATGTTGCTGCCGTACTATCATACGTTAAAGATAAGGAAAAAATGGAGCAAATAGCTGAAATATTTGCGCGAGAAATGGAGTATGATAATATTAATAAGTATGTCCAAGATTGTATAGAGGAAATAGAGATTTATAACTTACAAGATAGAAGAAGAAAATTACAAAAGCAAATTGCTGATATGGATCAGCATGGAATAGCTGATCTAGATGAATATAGATCTATAATACAGGAATTAGAAGATTTAAACTACAGATTGAAAATGTAGAGTCTGGAAAGGAGGGAACTGCCTATGAAAAATAATGAGCAAAAAAAATTAAAGATAAAGGAACTTATAGAAAAAGGAAAGGCCAAGGGCATTTTAACATATAAAGAGATCATGGATATGTTGGAAGAGATAGAGTTGGAACCTGAACATATTGAAAAGGTATATGAGACCCTCGAAACTTTAGGAATTGATGTAGTGGATGATAGTGCCAATGAAGAACAGGAAGAGGAAGAAGAAGAAGTAGAAATTAGCGTACCTGAAGGGGTAAATATTGATGATCCAGTTAGGATGTATCTAAAGGAGATTGGTAAGATTCCTCTGCTTACTGCAGAAGAGGAAATAGAGCTTGCAAAGCGTATGGAGGCAGGAGATGAAGTAGCCAAGAAAAAATTAGCAGAGGCTAACTTAAGGCTGGTTGTCAGTATTGCAAAGAGGTATGTAGGACGCGGTATGTTATTTTTAGACCTTATACAAGAAGGCAATTTAGGCCTTTTGAAGGCAGTGGAAAAATTTGATTATAGAAAAGGTTATAAGTTTAGTACTTATGCTACTTGGTGGATACGTCAAGCTATAACTAGGGCTATAGCAGATCAGGCTAGAACTATACGTATTCCAGTCCATATGGTAGAGACTATAAATAAACTGGTTAGGGTATCAAGGCAATTGTTGCAAGAAAAAGGGCGGGAGCCTACTCCAGAAGAGATTGCACAGGAGATGGGTATCTCTGAGGAAAAGGTAAGGGAAATTCAAAAGATTGCGCAAGAGCCCGTATCATTGGAGACCCCCATAGGGGAAGAGGAAGATAGTCATCTAGGTGATTTCATTCCAGATGATGATGTACCAGCACCTGCTGATGCCGCTGCATTTACTTTGTTAAAGGAGCAGCTAGTAGATGTACTAGATACATTGACTCCTCGAGAAGAGAAGGTCTTAAAACTCAGATTCGGGCTAGAAGATGGACGTGCCAGGACTTTAGAGGAAGTGGGTAAAGAATTTAATGTAACACGTGAGAGGATAAGACAGATAGAGGCCAAGGCCCTTCGTAAATTAAGGCATCCTAGTAGAAGTAAAAAATTAAAGGATTATCTTGATTAAAATAGATAGCCGATAATTTCGGCTATCTATTTTTGTAAGTACATTTTTTAATATAAAAATAAATAGAGCTTATATACCATATTACAGATAAAAACTTTTTTTATATATCTATACTTTTAGGCGAGTAGCATATATAATTTATATATTAATACATACTTTTGTAAAATGGTTGGGGGTGAGGTAATGAAAAAACTTGTATATGCAATAATCATAATTTTTATTGTATTTTTACTTTGTACTACGTATCAACAAGTTTATATATGTCTATACCATACCCCGTATATGGACCATTCACATGGAGATCAAACATTGGATATAATATATGAGTTTTCATACATAGTGTCCAGTTCGCCGCAGACAGAACAATATAGATATAATATGAGATATAGTTCAAAAAAGTGGCAAACATTATTGATATTGTTAATAGTTTGTATACTGGCAGTTATAAGATTTGTTTTTTACTATAGAACTGATAAGATTGATAAAAGGGAAAATATAATTATGAGAATTCCTTCATATTTCAATGGGAGCAAATATAAGAGCGTTCCTTGTTTGAACTAATAAAGTTCAAGCAAGGGGGGGTGAACGTATGGCTCCAGATGAAATAGCTGTATTATCTATGGTCGTAGTATTTTGTATAGCTAGTTTTGTTATAATAAAAGCTACATCTACTAAGAAGGATGATGGACAGAAAAATAAAAAAAATCAAAAATGACACAATTATAAAAAGAGGCTTTCGCCTCTTTTTTATAGAAAAATATGAAATACAAACTGATCCAACAATACTAAACCACCTAATGTAAACAAATAATATGAAAACCCTTTAAGACTTTTATTGGTTATTATTTCTATCATAGCTTTTATTGCGATAAGACCAGATATAAAAGCAGCTATCATGCCCGCTATAGCTGGAGTTACAGAAGCAGCAGTTACTGCTTCATTTAAATCCTTTGCCTGGAGCACTACTGATCCCAAAATGGCGGGTATGGACATTAGAAAAGAAAACTTTGCTGCAAATTTTCTATCCAATTTTCCAAGAAGTGCACCTGATATAGTGGATCCTGAACGCGATATAGCTGGGAAAATGGCTATACCTTGCATGGTACCAATTAAAAGCGCGTCTTTAATTTGCATATTCTTTAAAGTCTTATGCCCTGACTGGGTTAATTCTACAAACAAAAGTAGTAAACCAGTTGCGATAAAACCAAATCCCAGTGTAGATGCGGATGCAAAAGCGGCTTCTACCTTGTCCTTCAATAAAAGAGCTATTATTACTGTAGGTATGGTCGCTGTTATTATATATATTGGCAATTTACTAAAAGGGTGTTTAAACATATATGCTATATCTTTCCAGAACACTACTAGTATTGAAAGTAATGTGCCTACATGCAGCATTGTATCAAATAGCAGCATATCTCCTTCAAGGCCAAATATATTTTGTACTAATACCAGGTGACCTGAACTGCTTACTGGTAAAAATTCAGTAAGTCCTTGTATTATCCCTAGTATGATGGCTTTTATAATGCTAATGTTCATTACCTCCTATCAAGAATATAGTCTACAAAGATTTTAACACAAACGATTTTGAATGGTCAATCATTTTTGGTAATTATCTAGAATTCAATTGATTGCAGTAAAATAAAGCTCTTGATTTGTTTCTAGATATAATATAATATACTATACTTATATAATTATATATTGAAAGGCTATGATATGAGAAAAAAGCGAGCAGTCATATTCAAGATTTTGATGATATTTCTGGTTTCCTTTATAGTATTAGAATCAAGCATAATATTGTTCGGTATACAGGCAAGTCCTTATAAGGCTGATTGTATAATAATACTTGGATGTAGTGTATATGGTAATATTCCTAGCCCTCTTTTGATGGCTCGATTGGATGAGGGCTTGAGGTTATATAATGCTGGTTATGCAGACTATATAATTGTATCGGGTGGCAAGGGGCAGGGAGAGAATATCTCTGAAGCCCAGGCTATGAAAGAATATCTATCAAAACATGGAATAGATGAAGAAAAGATTATAATGGAGGATAGATCATTTTCTACTATTCAAAATATAAGCTACTCTAAAGCTAAGATGGATGAACGTGGTTTACGAACGAGTATAATAGTATCTAACAAATTTCATTTAAAAAGGTCATCTATTATAGCAAAAAGATTGGGTATGGATGCCAGTTATTCAGGGGTGTTTGTAAAGCAGCATAAATGTAGCGAGATAAAAGGTTTTATTAGGGAAGTACCTGCAGTTATAAGAAATGCATTTATTAAAAAAATTTAAAATAACTATTGACGAATATACTATGATGATGTTATAATAATCTCTGTCAGCTCGAGGGCCTTTAGCTCAGTTGGTTAGAGCAACCGGCTCATAACCGGTTGGTCCGGGGTTCGAGTCCCTGAAGGCCCACCATTTTATAGTATAAAAGGTACCATATATATGGTGCCTTTTTTTGATACAAATTTATTGTAGATGGGTGAAAGTATGCAGTTAAGCAAAAGATTACAAAAGATAGCAGACAAGGTACCACCATCTGTTAAGGTAGCAGATATTGGAACGGATCATGGATATGTGCCTGTATATCTTATAGAAAACAAAATAGCCCAAACTGTTATTGCTACGGATATAAGCAGCAAATCCATTAAAAAAGCTGAAGTCATTATAAAAAATCACAGAGTTGAGGATAAAATATATACTAGGGTAGGGGATGGGCTCTTGCCCCTTGAAATTGGAGAGGTTGATACGGTAATAATAGCCGGTATGGGTGGCGTACTTATAGGTAATATGCTTAAAGATGGATTAGATATAGCAGAAAAAATAGATACGTTTATACTACAACCTATGATGGGTCAGGAAAAATTAAGACATTATCTTTTAAATAATGGCTTCGCAATAGAGGATGAAGTTTTAGTATATGAAGATAAAAAGTTTTATGAGGTAATGGTGGCAAGGCATGGTAGTCAAACGGTTGAGGATGATATATACTATGAGATAGGGTATAATCTTATAGTAAATCATGATCCATATTTACCTAAATTTATATATAAAAAGATGGATAAGACAAAGAAGTTGATTAGTCATTTGGAAAAGCAGGACACTCAAACAGCAAAAAAGAGAATGGATGAATTGAAAACAAGACTATTAAAATATGAGGAGGTATATGGATGGGTGCAAAAGTTCGAGATATAGTAGATATAATGGAACAGATTGCTCCGTTTCAATATGCTGAAGATTGGGACAATGTTGGACTGCTCCTTGGCGATATGGAAGAGAATGTATCACGGATTATGCTAACCCTTGATGCGACGCCCGAGGTGATAGAACAGGCTGTAAAAGAGGATATAGATATGCTTATTTCCCATCATCCAATAATATTCAAACCTATAAAAGATATAAGGCTGGATTCTTATACAGGTAAGATACTCTGTCCCCTTATAAAGCATGATATTTCAGTTCTATGTGCACATACAAATTTGGATAAGGCTTTAGGTGGAGTAGATGATACATTAGCTGATATACTGGGATTAAATGAGGTTGAACCTCTTACATATGTTGATAGTATGCCTTATTATAAGATTGTTGTATACATTCCAAAGGGACACGAGGAAAAAGTATTGTATGCTATGGCAGAGGCGGGAGCTGGATGTATAGGCGGGTATAGTCATTGTACTTTTCAAGGAGAAGGTACAGGTACTTTTTTACCCCTTGAAGGAGCTAAACCATATATAGGCGATGTGGGGATGCTTGAACATGTTCATGAAATTAGATTGGAAACCATTGTGCCCAAATCTCATTTAGATAAGGTATTGGATGCGATGCTTAAAGTGCATCCGTATGAAGAGGTAGCATACGATGTGTATCAATTGGCAAATAGGGTAAAGGTACCAAGCATAGGAAGGATAGGACAGCTTCCAAAGGTTATGTCGGTTATCGAATATGCTGAATATATTAAAAGAAGTCTGAATGCAGGAAGTGTAGCCATAGTAGGCAATAGGGATAAAAAAGTCAAGTGGGTAGGTAGTTGTGCAGGGGCGGGAGGCGACCTAGTAGGTATGGCAAAATATAAAGGCGCAGATGTATTTGTAACTGGAGAACTTAAATATCATGAGGCCCAAATGGCGAATGCATTAGGCATACCTGTTATTGCTGCAGGCCATTTTTCGACAGAAATTCCTATTGTATCAAAACTAATTACTAGTTTACAAAAGGCGTTAGATGGTTTACAATATAGAATAGAGGTCATAGTACCTGATAAACAAGTTGATCCCTATTATGTATTTTAAGGAATAAGTCTTTCTTATTCCTTTTTATATAATTGGATATGTGTACTCCCCCAATAGGGGGATTAATATATTTGGCACGAGATTTTACTTTGGTACAAAAGGAGGAAGGAAGATGGGACAGTTAGATTTGTTATGGGAATATCAGGAACTTGAACAAAAGATGGCTAGTTGTCAGAAGGAGAAGAAGAAATTACCTGTTAGACATAAATTGGTAAAACTAAAAAGGAATTTGATGAAACAGCAGGACAAACTTTTAAAGCTTAATGAAGAAGCAGATAAAAAGAGTAATGAACTTAGCAAAATACATCATGAATATGAGAGCATGGTAAGTAGTTTAAATTCAGATAGGGATAAAATAACTGATGGATCTATAAAAAATTTAAAACAGCTAGAGCAAATTGAAAAAAATGCGGATAATTTAAAACAAAAAATTGATAAAAAAGAAGAAGAACTCCTACAGTTCATGAAGGATTTTGAACAATTCAATAGGGAATTGGATTCAATAAGGAGATATCTAGCAAAGGTAAAAAGAAATTACAATGCTATTAAGTCGGAATATGATCAGGAAGTAAGGGTTATAAATCAAGGTTATAGAGAGGCAAAACAAAAGAGAGATGAGCTTAAAAAGCAGATAGATAAGGAACTTTTAAATAAATATCAAACCCTAAAATCAAACTATCAAATGCCAGTAGCTATTATTAATGGTACTTGTTGTGATGGATGTAATATGCAGTTGGCATCGTTAGTTGTGCAAAATGTTAAAGCACGAGAAAAAGTGGTGGAATGCGAAAACTGTGGTAGAATACTATATATGCCAAAGTAACCATTATATTATAGTTGACGATACCATTTTTTAATGTTAATATTATATTTCAGAATTGAATATGAAGTGAGTAAGCCAGATGATCGCGTCTGTTCCAATAAAACAGACGAGGAAAGTCCGAGCTCCATAGGGCAGGATGCTGGGTAATCCCCAGTGAAGGTGACTTTAAGGAAAGTGCAACAGAAATATACCGCCTATTTTATAGGTAAGGGTGGAAAGGTGAGGTAAGAGCTCACCAGCATCCAGGCGACTGGAATGGCTCTGTAAACCCCATCCGGAGCAAGACCAAATAGGACGTTTTGTGGCGGCCCGTCACGTCCTGGTAAGGTCGCTGGAGCCTATCGGTAACGATAGGCCTAGACAGATGATCGTCTAATACAGAACTCGGCTTATAGACTTACTCATTACAATAAAAGGAGATACCAACTTTTAAGGTTGGTATCTCCTTTTATTGTAGTTGATACAAAACTTGCGACATTTTTAAATTATGAAATAAAGTTATATAGTATTCTTACTTGATTTCATATAGAAAGTATGTTATATTTATAATGAAATATTTCCTAGAAGGTGAATTTATACAATGAATGGATTAAGAAAAGGCAGTAAAGCACTATTAAGGGATCTAAACAAGACCCTAGTTTTAAATGAAATACGGACAAAAGGACCAATAAGTCGAACAGAGATATCACAAAATACAGGGTTGAGTCTTTCAAGTATAACAAGAATTGCTGATCAGTTAATAAAAGAGGGTTTTATATATGAAGAGGGCGAGGGAGAGTCTACAGGCGGTAGAAGGCCAATACATCTACTTTTTAATCAGTACTATGGATATATAATTGGAATAAAAATAGAAGTCAGAAAAGTTATTTTTACCTTATCAAATCTTAATGGAGAAATTGTAGCAAAAGCTATAAAAGAATATGTAAAAGGATCCTCTTCAAACGTTGTTATGGATATCATACTAAATGAAATTAGGTTATGGTTTTCTAAAGTTAATGGAGAAGGCAAAGAGATATTAGGAATTGGTATTGGTGTTTCTGGTATTGTTGATACACAAAATGGTATTTTAATAAATTCATCTTTATTGGGTTGGAATAATGTGTCGTTTAAGTCTGAAATTCAACGGATTATAGATGTTCCAGTTATTGTTGACAATGATGTTAATGCATATACTTTGGCCGAGATGATGTATGGAGCAGGTAAAAATTTAGATAATTTTTTATTGGTAGAATGCGGTATAGGGATAGGCGCTGGCATTGTATTGAATGGAGAAATATATAGGGGTGAGTTTGGAGGCGCAGGTGAAATTGGACATATAATTTTAGAAAAAGATGGGGCACCATGCTATTGTGGACAAAAAGGATGCTTGGAAAGATACTCAAATGAAGAATTTATAGTGAATAGGGCTTTAGAGCTAGCAAAAGATAATTCAAATTCTATTCTTCATAATAAAAGTAACGAACAAGTATGGATAGATGATGTTCGTGAAGCTGCAAAATATGGGGATAAGGTTGCAATTAAGGCGTATAATGAGGCAGGATATAATTTGGGGTTAGGTTTGGTAAGTGCAATTAATCTTTTTAATATTTCTACTATAATAATGGCAGATGAAGGCGTGCAAGCGGAAGAATGGTTGACCCCTAATGTACTAAATGCGGTAACGAATAGTTTTTTTAGCAGGTATATAGATATTGAAGTAAAAAAATCAGAACTAGGTAATATTGGTTGGGAATTGGGAACGGTAGCTTTGGTTATAAAAGAATTATTCCAAGTACCTTTATATAAAGATCGATTTACGTTATATTCTTCATAATTTTTTTAGAAACTTAATTTCATGACTAAATTTAGTCATGAAATTAAAAAGAAAGGGAGGTGTTAAAAAGAGCAGATTTATATTTAATATTGTTTGATAAACTTTGGAGGTGATTTAAATGGTATCAGTAAAAGCGAGGGAAAATGTAAAAAACAAATTTTCAAGTAAAAATATACATAAAACGTTATCTCAACAAAAATATCTAATAGCGATGTCTTTACCTTTTGTAATATGGGTGATTATCTTTGCCTACGTACCTCTTTGGGGTTGGACTATGGCTTTTCAAGAATATAAACCTGGTATACCATTTTCGGAGCAGCAATGGGTAGGATTTAAGCATTTTATAAAACTTTTTAAAGACCCGATGTTTTATCTTGTTATGAGAAATACTATCGTTATGAGTTTGTTAGGTTTACTCTTTGGATTTACACTTCCGATTATTTTGGCTTTATTATTGAATGAGATAAATAATTTGAGATTTAAAAAAACAGTGCAAACTGTTTCATATTTACCCCATTTTGTTTCATGGGTTGTTGTAGCAAGTATAGTTACTGAATTGTTATCAATGAATGGTCCTTTAAATAATTTGTTGTTAAATCTTGGTATAAAGGATAAGCCTGTGCAATTTTTAATTGAACCTAAATCTTTTTGGTGGATTGTAACTGCTGCAGATGTTTGGAAAGAGCTAGGCTGGAATTCTATTATTTTTTTAGCATCTATATCATCTATAAATCCTGAGTTATATGAGGCCGCTACTGTTGATGGTGCTGGAAGGTTCGCTAAAATGCGGCATATTACTTTGCCAGGGATTATGCCGACAGTTGTTGTAATCTTAATAATGAGTATAGGAAATTTAATAAATATAGGTTTTGAAAAACAATTATTACTTGGAAACCCCTTGGTAAAAGAATATGCAGATGTACTAGATATTTATATCTTAAACTATGGAATAGGAAGTGGCAGGTATTCATTAGGAACTGCAGCAGGAATGTTTAAATCGCTTATATCATTGATATTGCTTACTGTTGCAAATACAGTTAGCAAGAAAACAACAGATATAAGGGTTATCTAGTTGATTGGGAGGCGGGAAGATTGAAACGTTCACTTGGTGATAATATATTCAATATAGTTAATTATATTATTATGTTAATAATTGCTGTTTGTACATTATATCCATTTCTACATGTATTGGCCGTATCATTTAATGACTCTATTGATACAGTGCGTGGGGGTATAACTATTGTACCTAGAGTATTTACATTGGAGAACTATAAAAAGATATTAGATGATCCATCAATTGGTTGGGCTACTTTCATATCAGCTTTACGCACTTTAATAGGGACAGCACTTGGAATATTTTCTACATCTATGTTGGCTTATGTGCTTAGCAGGCAAGATTTTTTTGCCCGGAAGTTTGTCTCTGCACTTTTTGTAACTACGATGTACATAAGTGGAGGTATGATTCCTGGATATATGCTGATGAGAAATTTAAATCTAATTAATTCATTTTTGGTTTATATAATTCCAGGGCTTATAAGTGCTTTTAATGTAATTATACTTCGTTCTTATATTGAAGGTTTACCTATTGCACTTCAAGAATCAGCAAAGCTTGACGGTGCAAATGACTTTATAATATTTGCTAAAATTATTATGCCACTATGTGTTCCTGCTATTGCTACATTATCTTTGTTTATTGCAGTGGGGCACTGGAACTCATGGTTTGATACCTATCTTTATTGCGGACATAACAAGCGTTTAACAACATTGCAGTTTGAACTACAAAAAATATTAGTAAATGCACAGGTGCAATTAACATCTAGTCAGGATATACATAGCTATGGTCTGAATAAAGCTCAAGCAAAGACGGTTTCTCCGGAATCAATAAGGATGGCTATGACTGTTGTTGCTACTGTTCCGATTCTACTTGTATATCCTTTTGTTCAAAAGTATTTTGTACAGGGACTTGTTTTGGGAGCAGTGAAGAATTAGTTCAAAGGGACAATCTATACAGCTAATATATAAGAATATATAGCTGATTTTTTAGATTGGTTTATAAAATATATCATGATAGGAGGTGAATTTAGAAGGGGATAAATTTTTTCTATGATTTTTGAAACGTAATAGATTAGAAAGGGGATAGATATGAAAAAATTTTTGAGTCTATTATTGGTAATGCTATTGATTACAGGTTTGTTTACAGGCTGTGAGAAAAATGAAAAAAATACTTCAGAAATCGAAAAATCCAATTCTGAAACTGTAGATAATGGAAATGACGATACATCTGATAATGAGCCTAAAGAAGAAGTTTCCAAAGAACCTATTACATTTACTATGTATAGTGCCGAGGCTAATGCAAACTATGATGAGTTTAAAAGTCCCGTTGCACAGAAAATTAAAGAGTTGACAGGCGTAACATTGGAGATTGAAAATGAAATAGGAACTGATCCCAAACAGCGTTTAGGCATAATGGCAGCTAGCGGTGATTATCCAGATTTGGTATATGCTAAAGGAGATCTGAATTTATTAAAAGATGCTGGTGGCATAGTTGAATTAGATGATTTGATTGAAGAACATGGGTCAAATATTAAAAAATTATTTGGGGACTATCTACCAAGGCTAAAATGGAGTTTAGATGATCCTCATATATATTATGTAGGTACTTATCCTGTACATGAAGTAAGTCTAAAGCCAGCGGGTGCATTTTGGTTACAACATGCAGTTGTTAAAGAATTAGGATATCCTGAAATAAAGACATTGGATGATTTTGGAAAAGCTATAAAAGATTATTATGCTAAAAATCCTAAAATTGATGGGCAGGATACAATTCCTATTACGATTTTGGCAGATGGATGGAGATTTTTGATATCTGTAACTAATCCTGCATGGGCTGTAACAGGTGGTTCGGATGATGGGGAATGGTATGTTGATCCTGAGACTTATAAAGCAGTACGTCATCATACTAGAGAGGAAGAGAAAGAGTATTTTAGATGGTTAAATCACATGAATAACGAAGGACTGTTAGATCCTGAAAGTTTTACTCAAAAGTATGATCAATATAAAGCAAAAATTGCATCTGGAAGAGTATTAGCATTAACAGATGCAGAATGGGAAATTTCTGAAGGAGAGACGGCATTACGTCAGAGTGGACTAGAAGAACGTATGCATGGTCTCTATCCTATAGTGTTAAATGAATCTACAGAATGTCGTGTAAACCAAAGCCCTGGATATACTGGAGGATGGGGCGTATCTATAACTAAGAGTTGTAAAGATCCTGTAAGGGCAATACAATTTTTAGATTGGATGGCCACAGAGGAAGCTCAAATACTTACCCATTGGGGGATAGAAGGAGAACACTGGGAATATGATTCAAATGGTAAAAGGGTATTTTTGCCTGAAATAGATGAGCAGAGACGTAATGATACGGAATTTTCTAAGAAAACGGGTATAGGAAACTACGCTTATCCATTTCCTGAATGGGGTAATGGCATAAAGGATTCCACTGATAATTATGTTCAACCTGATAGTGAAATAGATGATGTTATAGCAAATTATACTGATACAGAAAAGGAAATACTTGCAGGATATGGTGTAAAAACATGGATGGATCTATTCCCTTCTCCAGAGAAGTTTACAAGCAAGCCATGGGGTGCTACATGGATGTATAATATAGATGATCCAGATTTGGTGGAAATTGATAATAAAGTAAGAGATGATATAGGAATGCGATTGATTCCAAAGGCAATTCTTGCATCACCAGATAAATTTGATGAGATTTGGGATCAATATTTAAAAGAAATGGATGAAGCAGATTTGCCAAAATTAACAGAAGCAATGAATAAACTTATACAAGAGAAAATGGAGTTATGGCAAAGTAAATAGGATTGCATATTGAAAAAATTTCAATGGTATTGTACAGCAAAATTATATTAATATAATTTTGCTGTACAATACAGATTTATTATATAAATAAAACTTGCAGAAGAGAGACAAAAGGATGTGATTTATACATGAAATTTAGCAATGGTTTTTGGTTGGTTAGAGATGGTTTTAAAATTTATAATCCAGCTGAAGTATATGAAACTAATATTAATGATAATTCTGTTATGGTTTATGCACCATGTACTAAAGTAGATCATAGGGGTCAGACATTGGCTGGTCCTTTAATAACTATAAAAATTTCTTCTCCAATGGCAGATGTGATACGCATTCAGGCATATCACCATAAAGGGAATATAAAAGCTAAACCTAGCTTTAACATAAATGAAAGCAAGGATGTGGATATCAATATAGATGATGATGAAGAAAGCATTGTTTTTAGGAGTGGAAATTTGGAAGCAGTGATGTCAAAAAAGTATTGGGCAATTGATTTTTTTGATCGGGGAAACTATCTTACGGGATCAGGGGAAAAAAACTTGGGCTATATAACTGCAAATGGAGATAAAAGTTATATGTGTGAACAGCTCCATTTGGGTGTAAATGAATATATTTATGGTTTTGGAGAACGATTTACCAATTTCATTAAAAATGGTCAGGTTGTTGAAGTTTGGAATCAAGACGGGGGGACTAGTTCTGAGCAGGCTTATAAGAATATTCCGTTTTATATAAGTAATAAAGGATATGGGATATTTGTTGCCCATCCAGAGCATGTTTCTTTTGAGGTGGGTTCTGAAAAAGTTTCAAGAATTCAATTCAGTGTACCAGGGGAGTATCTGGAATATTATATTATAAATGGACCTAGTATGAAAAATGTATTGGAACACTATACCAATCTTACTGGTAAGCCAGCACTCCCACCTGCTTGGTCATTTGGCTTATGGCTTTCTACCTCATTTGTAACTGATTATGATGAGAAAACTGTAACTAGTTTTATCAATGGAATGAAGGAGAGAGATTTACCACTTCATGTTTTTCATTTTGATTGTTTTTGGATGAAGGACTTTCATTGGTGTGATTTTGAATGGGATAAAAGAGTTTTTCCGGATCCTGAAGGGATGTTGAAACGGCTGAAAGATAAAGGACTAAAGATATGTGTTTGGATTAATCCTTATATTTCTCAACAATCTAAATTATTTGATGAGGGTATGAAAAATGGTTATCTCTTGAAAAAAGCCGATGGAGGTGTTTGGCAATGGGATCTATGGCAACCTGGTATGGGGATTGTAGATTTTACGAATCCACAAGCTAGAGAGTGGTATGCTGATAAGTTGAGAAAATTAATAGATATGGGCGTTGATTGTTTTAAAACGGATTTTGGAGAACGTATACCTACTGATGTTGTATATTATGATCGTTCGGATCCAGAAAAAATGCATAATTATTATACATATTTATACAACAAAACTGTGTTTCAAGTACTTGAGGAAAGGTACGGAAAAAATAATGCAGTATTATTTGCTCGGTCTGCTACAGCAGGTAGTCAACAGTTCCCTGTGCATTGGGGAGGAGATTGTCTGGCTAATTATGATTCTATGGCTGAAAGCTTGCGCGGTGGTTTATCTTTAGGTCTTTGCGGTTTTGGATTTTGGAGCCATGATATAGGTGGTTTTGAAAATACAGCAACTCCTGATCTTTATAAACGATGGATTGCCTTTGGACTCCTTTCTTCCCATAGCCGTTTGCATGGCAATGCTTCATATAGGGTACCTTGGCTTTTTGATGATGAATCGGTAGATGTCTTACGTTTTTTTACCAAACTAAAATGCAGCATGATGCCTTATTTGTTCAGTATGGCTTGTAAAGCTTCAAAATATGGTATACCTATAATGAGACCTATGGTATTGGAGTTTCAAGAAGATATGGCATGTACTTATTTAGATACGCAGTATATGCTAGGCGATTCTATTTTAGTTGCACCTGTTTTTAGCGAGACAGGGAATGTCTCCTATTATCTACCTAAAGGGATATGGAGCAATTTCTTAACAGGGGAAAGAGTAGAAGGCGGGAGATGGATAGAAGAAAATCATGATTATATGAGTCTGCCTTTATTTGTAAGGCCAAATAGTATTATTGCCATGGGCAATAGGGATGATAGACCTGATTATGACTATGCAGAGGGAGTCACATTAAATGTCTTCCAGCTTGAAGACAATCATACTGCAACAAGCACTGTCTGTGATATGCGAGGGGAGATAGAACTCGAAGTAGAGGCAAAGAGATCAGGTAATATCATAGAGATAAAAGTAGAAGGGGCAACGAAACCATATAAAATTTGCCTAAGGGGTGTCAATGGGGCAAAAGTAGAAGGAGCATCTGAGGTAATTCAAAGAGATATGGGATTAGAGATAGTACCAAAACCAGAAATTCACGGACTAGAAGTCCAAATGCTATAGAATAGGTAGTTATGGTTTAACGTGTTTTATCTACGAGGGTAGAAGATATATGGGATGGTAAATGGATGATTTCTAATCCATCCATTTACACGATTTATTGAATCAGATATGTGAGGTGTGTATAAATGGGGAAATATCCTTTTGAAAATCCTGATTTACCTTTAGAAGATAGAGTGGAAGATCTTATATTACGTTTGACATTGGAAGAAAAAATAAGTCTTTTGCCTACTCAACAGGCAGCAGTGGAACGTTTAGGTATAAGAGAGTATTCTGTTGGGGGTGAAGCTGCGCATGGTGTAGCTTGGGTTGGGGAAGCAACAGTATTTCCACAACCAATAGGTTTGGCATGTACTTGGGATAAGGATTTACTATATAAAATAGGAGATGTAATTGGAACAGAGGCAAGGGCATATTATAAGAAGCTAGGTTCAAAAGGAGGTCTTACTTTATGGGCTCCTACTGTTGATATGGCGCGGGATCCTAGATGGGGACGAACCGAAGAGGCTTATGGAGAAGACCCTTGTTTAACTGGGGAGTTAACTACCCAGTTAATTAATGGAATGCAAGGGGATCACCCCTTTTATTTAAAAATGGGTGCTACATTAAAACATTTTTTTGCTAATAATAACGAGTATAATCGTGGGACTTCTTCAGCGAGTATTGATCCTAGAAATATGAAGGAATATTATTGGAATGCATTTAAACCTTCTATAGTAAATGCTAAGACATGTTGTATTATGACTGCATATAACGCTGTAAATGGAACGCCGTGTATAGTGGATCCTATACTAAATGATATTGTAAAGGGTGAATGGGGACTACCAGGTTTTATAGTCACAGATGCTGCTGATTTTAGCCAGACAGTTACTATGCATGGGTATTATTCTTCATATTATGAGACTGCTGCTGCAGCTTTGAAAAATGGTGTAGATTGTATAACAGATGAACCAGAACTTGTTATTGAATCAGTACGAGGAGCACTTTCAAATGGTCTACTTGAAGAGGTAGATATTGACAATGCACTAAGAAATATATTCAGGGTTAGATTTAGGTTGGGACAGTTTGATCCTGAGTCATGCAATCCCTATGCAGGTATATCTGAGGAAGATATCTGCCGACCAGAACATAGGAGGTTATCTAGAGAGGCAGCTAAAAAGTCTGTTGTCTTACTTAAGAATGAAGAGGGGGTACTTCCTCTTAATAGGGATAATATAAATAGCATTGCTGTAATTGGTCCCCTTGGTGACGTAGTATATACAGACTGGTATAGTGGTACTCTTCCCTACAAAATAACACCATTTAAAGGTATAGGCAAAAAAACAGATAATAAAGCTATTACCTTTACAGAAGGGTGCGATTGTATTGCATTAAAATCTCTTGACAATGATAGGTATATATCTGTAAGAGGAGGCAGTGACAATGTCTTGAGGGCAGAAGGTAGTACAATAGGAATAAACGAAATGTTTGATGTGACTGATTGGGGATGGGGAAACTTTACATTAAAATCCTATGTGAATGGCAAATTTGTAAATGGAGCAGAGAGTTTAACTGCATCTAAAGAGGAAGTTAGAAGCTGGTTTGTTGAAGAGTCTTTCAACATGATCTCCAAGGGAGACGATATATATATAATAAAGATATGGGATGGCAAGTATATAACTGTCAACAAAGAAGATGGAACTTTATTGGCAGTAGAAAGCGAGGAAAGTGCATCTAGATTCAAATTGGAGCTCCTATCAGATGGTATTAAAAATGCAGTAGCCTCAGCCCAAGGTGCAGATGTATCTATTGTATTTGTGGGCAACAATCCTTATATAAATGGCAAGGAGAACTATGACAGACCTGATATTATACTACCTCCAGCCCAGGAAAAGCTTATTGAAGCTGTATATGCAGCCAATCCTAATACTGTTATGGTAGTGGTAGGTAGCTATCCTTTCGCCATAAATTGGGCAGACAAAAACATCCCAGCTATATTATATACCTCCCATGCAGGCCAGGAGATAGGTAGTGCACTTGCAGATATAATATTTGGTGACTATAGTCCTGCAGGTAGACTAAATATGACATGGTATAAATCCATGGATCAGCTCCCGCCTATTACAGATTACGATATTATTAAGGGAAACCGGACTTATATGTATTTCGATGGAGATATCCTTTATCCTTTTGGACATGGACTTACATATACAGATTTTAAATATAGTAATTTAAAAATAGATGTAGAAAATAGCGAACAAGATAAAGATATAAAAATTACTTTTTATATAGAAAATATAGGCAAAAGGGCAAGTGATGAAGTTGTTCAATTATATGTTTCAGCAGATAATTCCAGAGTTAAAAGACCACTAAAGGAATTGAAATGTTTTGAAAGGATTCATCTAGATGTAGGAGAATCAAAAAGGATGGATTTTACCTTATCATCAAAAGAACTTGCTTTTTGGGATGTGACTAGAGAAAAATTCTGCATCGAGTCGGGATTTTATCATATCATGATTGGTTCATCTTCTAAAGATATTAGACTGGATAAAATAATAAAAATAGAAGGTGAAAAAATACCTCCCCGTGACCTTACATACAGAACTAAAGCTTTAAACTATGATGATTATAGCTTTGGTCATATAGCCTTGGGGGAAGGAGAAGAAAATAAAACCTGCGTTATTGCAAAGGATAAAGAGAGCTGGATTGCTTTTAATGATGTTCAATTTTCAAAAAGAATAGATGCTTTTGAAGTTAGGGCATTCGCTTATACAAAAGGGGATTTACTAGAAGTAAGAATAGATGACCCATATGGAGAAATTATAGCAAAATGCTATACAGAAGATGAAGAAAAGGTACATTCATGGGAAACTTTTTCATGTAAAATAACTCAAACTATAGAAGGTAACCATAATCTTTATATTAGATTTACCACACCATTGAGACTTAATTGGTTTAGATTTTTTTAATCTAAACCAATTAAGTTATTTTTTCTTATAATTTTTATATCTTGATTTAGTATTATAGATAATTTTTTTATTTATACTTGCATTTATTATAAAAGGTGCCTATAATAAATATAGGTAAACACCATCTAAAACGTTTTAGATAATCTATAACATGGATAGTTTTTAAGTGGGGTGTGCTAAACATGGCAAATATTCGCGACATATCTTTAAAATGTGGTCTTTCTGTATCAACTGTTAGTAAAGCATTAAACGGTTATAGTGATGTTAATGAACAGACGCGTGAATTAGTACTTAGGACGGCTAAAAGTTTAGGGTATGTCCCTAATGCCAATGCACGTGCTTTAAAAACTAATCGGACTTTTAATATTGGGATCTTATTCATAGATGACCAAAATAACGGGCTTACCCATTTGTATTTTTCCCATGTATTGAATAGCTTTAAAGATAAAGCCGAAAAGGATGGTTATAATATTACCTTTATTAATAGACGTTGGGGTAAGGAAACTATAACATTATTACAAAATTGTAAATTTCGGGGCATTGAAGGGGTTTGTATCGCTTGTGTAGATCAAGAAGACCCTGAAGTACAAGAACTTGCACAAAGTAATATACCAGTTGTCAGTATTGATTATATTTTTCCAAATTGTGCATGTGTTTTATCTAATAATAAAGAGGATATGAAAAAGCTAGTTTATCATGCTTATTCTATGGGACATACAAAAATTGCATATATTCATGGTACTGATTCGCATGTTACTCAGCAGCGTATTGCTGGGTATGTTGAGGCTATGAATGAATTAAACTTAGAGGTTAAGATGGAGTATATGATTGAAAGCTTATATACAAATGCGTATACCACACGAAAAGCAATGGAGAAATTATTAAGACTAAAAGATAGACCTACCTGCATTCTATTACCAGATGATGTTTGCTCTTTTGGTGCTATAGATGCTATTCAATCGTATGGTCTAACAATTCCTGATGATATTTCAATTGCTGGATATGATGGTGTTATATTTTCGCGTATTATGTCACCGAAACTAACTACAATTCATCAAAATACAACCAAAATAGGAGAAGAAGCAGCTAGATTATTGATTTATAATATTGAACATAAAAAGCATTCAATTTTTAAGCCAACCGTAATAGAAGGTGAATTGTGGACTAACGAAACCGTTGGACCTATTGTTAACGTTTAAATTTTTAACAATAATTATTGAATGGTACTCTAGATTATTAAGATTATATAGGGGGAAATTTTTATAATGAAATTTGGATATTTTGATGATAAGCAAAAAGAATATGTAATTACTTCTCCACGTACGCCTTATCCGTGGATAAATTATTTGGGATGTGAGGATTTCTTCGGCATAATTTCCAATACTTCAGGAGGGTACTGCTTTTATCGTGATGCACGCTTGAGACGTATTACTAGATATCGTTATAACAATATTCCTATGGATAGCGGGGGAAGATATTTTTATATACGAGATGGAGAGGACTATTGGGCACCATCTTGGCAGCCGGTAAAAAAAGAATTAGATAGGTATGAATGTAGACATGGTATGGGATATACCAAAATCAGCAGTCAGCGAGGTAATCTAAGGGTTAACCATTTAGCATTAGTGCCTTTAGGTTTTAATGGCGAAGTGCATCGTCTGATTTTTACTAACCTTAGCAATGAGACTAAAGATTTTAGTGTTTTTTCTTTTATTGAGTTTTGCCTTTGGAATTCATTGGATGACATGACGAATTTTCAGAGAAACTATTCTACTGGCGAAGTAGAAATAGAAGGTAGTGTTATATATCATAAGACAGAATATAGGGAGAGACGGAATCATTTTTCTTTTTTCTCGGTTAATCATGAGATAGACGGTTTTGATACAGATCTTGACAGCTTTTTAGGCATGTATAATGGCCTTGAGGCACCAAAAAGTGTTTTAAAGGGAGTTTGTAGCAACTCTATTGCCTCAGGCTGGCGTCCATGTGGTAGCCACCAAGTAAATTTAAGGCTAGAGCCTGGTGAAGAGAAATCATTAATTTATATAATAGGTTATGTTGAAAATGCAGAAAAAGAAAAATTTATTTCACCTGGAGTTATAAATAAACAAAAGGCATATGAAATGATTGATAGATTCAAGTCGGATGAAGATGTTGATTATGCAGTAATAGAGTTCTGTAATTATTGGGATAAACTTTTAGGAGTTTATCAATTAAGATGCGGTAATGAAAAATTAGAACGCATGGTAAATATATGGAATCAGTATCAATGTATGACTACTTTTAATATGAGCCGCTCAGCCTCATACTTTGAATCAGGTGTAGGCCGTGGAATGGGATTTCGTGATTCCAGCCAGGATCTGCTAGGAGTTGTACATCAAATTCCTTCTCGGGCTAGACAGCGTCTATTAGATATTGCTGCAACTCAATTTAAAGATGGCAGTGCCTATCATCAATATCAGCCCCTTACAAAACAAGGCAATCATGATATTGGATCCGGTTTTAATGATGACCCTTTATGGTTAATTTTAGGGACTGCAGCCTATATAAAAGAAACAGGAGATTTAGGAATCCTTGATGAACAAGTTCCATATAACTGCGATCCTGAGGATTGCGGAAATTTATTGGAGCATCTTAAGGCATCATTTGATCACGTGGTTAAGAATAAAGGGCCCCATGGTTTACCGCTTATTGGACGGGCCGATTGGAATGATTGTTTAAATCTTAATTGCCATTCTACTACAGCAGATGAGTCATTTCAAACAACTGGAACTGCAGACGGAAGGATTGCTGAATCAGTTCTAATTGCAGGTATGTTTGTAGCTATTGGTCCAGAACTTGTGGAGATGTTAGAGCGAAAAGGCGAAACAGGAAATGCAGAGCGAGCTCGTCATGAGATTGAAACGATGCGTAGAGCTATACTAGAATATGGCTATGATGGTGAATGGTTTTTACGTGCCTATGATGCATTTGGTAATAAGGTGGGAAGTCATGAATGCAAAGAAGGTAAGATATTTATTGAAACACAAGGGTATTGTATCATGGCAGGTATTGGATTAGAGGATGGAAAGGCTTTGAGTGCTCTGAATTCTGTTAAAAAATGGCTCGAGACAGATCATGGTATAATGATCCATCAGCCTGCCTTTACAAAGTACTACACCAACCTTGGAGAATGTTCTTCATACCCTCCAGGTTATAAAGAAAATGCCGGTATATTCTGTCATAACAATCCATGGATTATAATTGCCGAGACTATTGTAGGCCGGGGAAATCGTGCATTTGATCTATATTGTAAAATAGCTCCCGCCTGGCGGGAGGAAATCAGCGAAATTCATCGTACAGAGCCTTATGTGTATTCACAGATGATTGCAGGGGAAGATGCCCCACGTTATGGTGAAGCGAAGAATTCTTGGCTAACAGGTACAGCTGCATGGAACTATGTGGCTATCACTCAAGCCATATTGGGTATAAAGCCGGATTATGATGGATTAAAAATTTCACCATGTATACCTGAAAAATGGTCTGGTTTTACAGTAATAAGACATTTTCGTGGGGATACTTATGAAATTACTATTGATAATTCTGCCCATGTACAAAGGGGAATTAAGCGCTTAGAGATAGATGGTAAAGAAATAGAGGGGAATATTATTCCTGTATTTGGTGATGGTGAAAAGCATAAAGTATGTGCCTATATGGGTCAGATTTAAATTAAATAGATTAAATTAATTTAATAATGGCATGGAAAGACCTTTATAAGCTATACTGATTCTATTTTTGATTATGTCTATAATGCCATTGCGGGATAGGGGGAATTATATATGAGTTTTGGGGAAAATTTCATATGGGGTGCAGCGACTTCTTCATATCAAATAGAAGGCGCTGCCTTTGAAGATGGTAGAGGGCTTAGTATTTGGGATGATTTTTGTTCTATACCGGGAAAAATTTTTGGTGGACATAGGGGAGATATTGCTTGTGATCACTATCATTGCTACAGTGATGATGTAGATATAATGTCAGAGCTAGGTATTAATGCGTATCGATTTTCTACAGCCTGGCCAAGAATTTTACCTAGTGGTTTTGGTGAGATTAATTCTAAAGGGCTTGATTTTTATGATAAATTAGTGGATGCCTTATTGGAAAAGGATATCCTCCCTTATGTTACTTTATTTCATTGGGATTTGCCTTATGAACTCTTTAAACATGGGGGGTGGCTAAATCCTGACAGTCCAAAATGGTTTGCAGACTATGCTGAAATTGTGGCAAAAAAACTTGGCGATAGGGCAAAGTGTTTTATTACATTTAATGAGCCACAGTGCTTTATTGGATTAGGATATGTTACTGGGGCACATGCCCCGGGAAATATCATGTCGAAGAGGTCAAATTTGCAAATGGCGCACAATGTGATGCTTGCCCATGGCTATGCGGTACAGGCCATTAGAAGTGTAGTGTCCAATTCAAAGATTGGCTATGCTCCTACAAGCTCTGTTGCATATCCAGTTAGCAATTCTCCGGAAGATATAGATGCAGCGCGCAATGCCTATTTTAGTATACAAACAAATCCACATAATTATTTATGGAATGTAACTTGGTGGAGTGATCCTGTGCTACTTGGAAAATATCCAGAAGAAGGGATCAAATTATTTGGACCAGATTTACCTGTAATTGGACAGGATGATATGGATATAATCTCTCAACCACTGGATTTTTATGGTCAGAATATATATAATGGTTTTGCTATCAAAGCAGGCATAGATGGCGCTTGTGAATATGCCGAAAGGGTAAAGGGCTATTCAAAGACATCTATTGGCTGGCCCGTAACACCAGAATGTCTTTATTGGGGGCCTAAATTTTTATTTGAGCGTTATGGACTTCCAATCTATATTACTGAAAATGGAATGGCATGTCACGATACTGTATCTGTAGATGGTAAAGTGCATGATCCCAATAGAATAGATTTTTTACACCGCTATATTAGTGAACTAAAGAGAGCTATTGAAGATGGAGTAGATATTTCAGGATATTTTATATGGTCTTTGTTGGATAATTTTGAATGGACTAATGGATATTCTGAACGGTTTGGATTGGTATATGTAGATTATAAGAATAAAAAGAGAATTATTAAGGATTCTGGATATTGGTATCAAAAACTGATAAAAACGAATGGTGAAATTTTATAATATTCTTATTAAGAAGGGGGATATAAGTATGGATAAGGGTGTATTAGGTACGAATATGGTGACTCAAATAGGTATAGTAGTAAAGGATATAAAGGAAACGTCTAAGAACTATGCCCAGTTTTTGGGTCTGCCTCAACCTGAGATTATATTAACAGATACCGTTGATAAAACTAGGGCCATGTATAAGGGAGAGCCGTGTGTTGCAAGGGCATATCTTGCCTTCTTTAAGGTGGGAGAGCTGTTAGAGATTGAATTAATTCAACCTGATGAACATCCTTCAACCTGGAGAGAGTTTTTGGATACTAAGGGGGAGGGAATACATCATATAGCATTCAATATAAAAGATACTAATGTAAAGATTAAAAAGTTGCAAGATATGGATATGCCGCTAATTCAAAGGGGTGAGTATGAAGGTGGACGATATGTATATATAGATGCATTAAAAGATTTAAAGGTAATCATTGAAACGCTAGAAAATGACTAAAATGGGTTTAATGGAAGTAAAAAATATAGTTGGTAAATTGATCTTCTATGAGAGCATTTTATAATGCTTTTACAAACATATATCATATTTTATTTCTAAATTGCAATATTAAATGCAACACTTTTGAGAAAATCATACTTATCCATTTACTTCCTCTTGTCAAGGGGAGGGTGGAGATTTTCGAGTGTATACGAGAAAATACTACCCAACCTTGACAACGGTGGTAATGATATAATTTCTGTTGGCCTTTCGGCACATTTGCCGGAAGGCCTTACTAGTATATTCATAATCACATTACACTGAGAGTAGATAATTCACTATTAAAGCAAGCTTCAGGAGTCATATAGT